>CAZCKZ010000027.1:0-13596 GCA_964499395.1 uncultured Gallionella sp.
ATTTATGCACTGCTGCTGCTCGGCGCCAGCTTCTCTGTGTATGCCAGCCCTGCGAAAGACCGCGCGGCCATGATTAAATACTACAAGAAGATTCTTCCGGACATCAAGTTCCACGATTATATCTATGGCGCACTGGCCATGAATCCGGACGCCAAGGCCCAGTACGATGACATCATGGCATTTCCGCCCTACGCCATCGATCTGGACAAGGGGAAGAGCATGTGGGAAACGCCGTTCAAGAACGGCAAAAAGTTTTCTTCCTGCTTCAAGCATGGCGGCAAGAATGTCGCCGGCAACTATCCCTACTTCGACAATGCTGCCGGACACGTGGTCACTTTCGAAAATGCCATCAACGCCTGCCTGAAGAAGAATGGCGAAGCCGAACTGGAATACGGCGGCAAGCAAATGGGATTGCTGACCGCTTATGCAAGGAGTCTGTCGGACGGAATGAAAGTCCATGTCAAGGTAAGAGGCAAGGCTGCGCTGGCCGCCTACGAGAAAGGCAAGCAGTATTACTATAAGCGGAACGGCCAGCTGAATTTCTCCTGTGCCAGTTGCCACGTCCAGAGTGCAGGCAAGTTTATCCGCAGTGACCAGCTCTCCATGATGATTGGCCAGGCATCACACTGGCCGGAATTCCGTGGCGGCACAAAAATCACTACGTTGCAAGGGCGTTTCAAGCAATGCCAGAAAAACATGCGTGCAAAACCGCTGAAAGCAAACAGCGAGGAATACAACAATCTGGAGTATTTCGTAACCTACATGAGCAACGGCCTGCCCATGCAGACTCCGGTGTTCCGCAAGTAAGTTTTGTGCAAACGGATTGACCCGGACATTTCGTCCGGTTAATCCGTGCATGTCAATTCCCCCTACCCAGAGAATTTTTTTCAGGAGCATCCCCCATGTCCATGAACCGTCGCGAATTTATGCAGATGTTGGCAGTGGCGGCTGCCTCGGGCTTTGCATTGAACAGCCGCTCGGCTCTCTCTGCAGACAACGCAGGCAACTTTTACGATTTGCCACCCTTTGGCAATGTTTCCCTGCTGCACATCACTGATTGTCACGCACAGTTGCTGCCAATCTACTTTCGCGAACCGAACGTCAACATTGGTTTGGGGCGGAGCAAGAACAAGCCGCCGCATCTGGTCGGTGAAAAAATGCTCAAATATTTCGGCATAAAACCTGGAACGCCAGAAGCCTACGCTTTCACCTACCTCGATTTTGACAATGCCGCCCTCACCTACGGCAAAGTGGGCGGTTTTGCGCATTTAGCTACGCTGATCAAGAAAATCCGCGCCAGCCGTCCCGGTTCCCTGCTGCTGGATGGCGGGGACACCTGGCAGGGTTCCGCTACTGCGTTGTGGACCAAGGGGCAGGATATGGTGGACGCCGGCAAGCTGCTGGGCGTCGATGTAATGACAGGCCACTGGGAATTTACCCTGGGCGCGGAGCGGGTCAAACATGTCGTTGACAACGACTTCAAGGGTAAAATCGATTTCGTTGCCCAGAACATCAAGACCAAAGATTTCGGCGACCCGGTTTTCCCGTCATATGCGATGAAGCAGATCAACGGCATTCCGGTCGCGATCATCGGCCAGGCATTCCCCTACACACCGATCGCCCATCCTCGTTACCTGAATCCGGACTGGACCTTCGGTATCCAGGACGACAATATGCAGCTGGTCGTCAACGAAGCACGGGCCAAGGGTGCGCAAGTGGTCGTGGTTTTGTCACACAACGGCATGGATGTGGACCTGAAGATGGCCACCAGGGTCACCGGTATCGATGCCATCCTGGGTGGCCACACGCATGACGGCGTACCCGTACCCAGCATCGTCAAGAATGCCGGCGGACAAACCCTGGTGAGCAATGCCGGTTCAAACGGCAAGTTCCTCGGCGTGATTGATTTCGATGTCAGGGGTGGCAAGGTCATGGACATCAAATACAAGCTGCTGCCGGTGTTTGCCAACCTGATAGCACCGGATGCGGAAATGGCAACATTGATCAAGAAGGTACGCGCACCCTATGAAGCAAAACTCGCCGAAAAACTTGCTGTCACGGAAGGCACGCTATACCGCCGCGGCAACTTCAACGGCACCTTCGACCAACTGATCCTCGATGCACTGATGGAAGTCAAAGGTGCGGATGCGGCGTTTTCACCGGGTTTCCGCTGGGGCACATCTCTGTTGCCCGGCGAGGCCATCACCCTCGAGCACGTAATGGACCAGACCGCGATCACTTATCCCCAAACAACGCTGAACGAAATGACAGGAGAATCCATCAAGGCCATTATGGAAGATGTCTGCGACAACCTGTTCAACGCCGATCCTTACATGCAGCAGGGCGGGGACATGGTGCGTGTCGGCGGTATCAGCTATACCTGCGATTTGCGGCAAAAAATCGGCAAGCGCATCAACAACATGATGCTGAATGGCAAGGCGCTGGATCCAAACAAGAAATACAAGGTGGCGGGATGGGCACCGGTCGCCGAAGGCGTGACTGGCGAACCGATCTGGGATGTCGTATCGGGCTATCTGCGCGACAAGAAAACGATCACGCCGCGCAAGCTCAACCTGCCAAAACTGATCGGCATAGAGGACAACGCCGGTATAGCTTGAGCCGGGCGTTGATGCATGCACGGATGTGTGATGCAGCAAATTGATTTATTAATATTTAACATTTTTTTGGGGTAGAACTATATGGATGCATCAGTAATCATCAAAACCATAGTCTGGTGGGGATTTGGTTTGGGTATCGTATTCGGCTTCATTGCCAACAAGACCAACTTTTGCACCATGGGCGCCATTTCGGACGTTGTCAATATGGGCCACTGGGGGCGTATGCGCGCCTGGCTGCTCGCGATTGCAGTGGCGATGATCGGCACCAATCTGCTCGTTTATTTTGGTTACCTGGATTTGTCCAAGACCATCTATACCGGGAACAGCTTTCCCTGGCTTGCCTATATCGTCGGAGGACTGTGCTTCGGCATCGGCATGACGCTCGCCTCCGGTTGTGCCAACAGAACGCTGGTGCGGGTCGGTGGCGGCAACCTGAGATCTGTCGTCGTGTTCATTTATTTGGGCTTTGCCGCATTGGTAACGCTGAGAGGGATCCTGGGCCAATTCCGCGTATCAGTGTTGCAGGCACCTGCTGTCACTTCCCAGCTCAACCACGGGCAAACGCTCTCTGCCCTGCTGTCCGGCATCAGCGGACTTTCCTCCAAAAACCTGCAGTTGGCATTGGCCATCGTGATCGGGTTGGCCATCCTGATTTTTGTTTTCAAGGACAAAAGTTTCCGTAAAAGCCTGGACAACAACCTTTCGGGTCTGGTCATCGGCCTGCTCGTGATCGGCGGCTGGTATCTGACCGGGCATCTCGGTTTTGGCGAGAACCCCGATACGCTGGAAATGACCTATCTGGGCACCAATTCCCATCTGGCCGAATCGATGTCCTTTGTCGCACCCACCGCCTACACCCTCGAATATTGGGCATACTGGACCGATGCCTCGAACATCGTCACCTTTGGCGTCGCCACCATATTCGGCGTCGGCATCGGTTCTTTCATTTATGCGCTGATCACCAAGTCTTTCCGCTGGGAAGCTTTTTCCTCTGCCCAAGACATGTTCTATCACATCATTGGCGGCACACTGATGGGATTCGGCGGCGTTACAGCCATGGGTTGTACGATAGGCCAGGGGATAACCGGTGTGTCGACCCTGTCGCTCGGTTCCTTTCTGGCGCTTGCATCGATCGTGGCGGGCTCCGCCATTACCATGAAAATACAATACCGCATCATGATGCGGGAAGCCTGATCAACTGTTCTTGAATGACCTGGGGGGATCGGCCGGCAGTTTGCTTCGTGGGCTGCCCGCTCTCCCGCGAGAATGATCAGCCTTCAGTTCGGGCAACCTCGCGCTAGAATGGCTTGATTGAATCTGACAGGATAAGGCCATGAAAATATTTGCTGCCGGTTTGTTATTCATATTCTGCATGGGAACAGCCTTTGCTGAAACGCGCGATGCCGAGCAATACTTCTTTGACTTGAAAATGGGCGACTTCAAGAGCGAGTTGGCCAATGCAAAAAAAGAAGGAAAGACAGGCATCATGATCATGTTCGAGCAGGTGGATTGTCCTTTCTGCTTCCGCATGAAAAATACCATCCTCAACCAGAGCGAAGTGCAGGATTACTACCATCAGCACTTTCTGCTTTTCCCGGTGGATATCCGCGGCAGTCTCCCCATGGAAGATTTCAAAGGCAAGGAAACCACAGAAAAGGCTTTCAGCCTGGAACACCGCGTATACGGAACACCGGTATTCGATTTTTTCGACCTGAACGGCAAGCTGATCACGCGCTTTCCGGGAACGGCGATAGACGTTAATGAGTTCCTGCTGCTGGGTCGTTGCGTGGTGGAAGGCGCCTGCAAAACCATGTCGTTCAGCGCTTATAAAAGACAACTGGTGAAATGAACCGCTTCACCGGCATGCCTTTGCTGAACCGCATCGCTTGCCTGTTTTTCTTTATTGCTGTCTGCACCCCGGCCCTGGCAGGAACACTCACCCTGGAGGCCGCGCTGGCCACAGCGCAATCAGCCCATCCCGATCTGCTGATGGCCGAAGCGGACCGGGACAGCGCCCTGGCGGACCGTGATATCGCCAGTTCAAGCCGGGACACCCGCATCGATCTCGAGGGCATTTTGCGCAACGGTCGCCCCACTGCCGGGGTGCAGGACTTCAGCAGCGACAACAGCGTTCGACTGACTGCGCGCAAGACGCTCTATGATTTCGGGCGCAGCAGCAATGCCGAACTGGCCGCCAGATTCGAGCTGAAGGCACGCGAGGCCGATCTCACCACCACGCTGGACCAGCGCCGCCTGGACATCATGGCGCGCTATTTCGACGTGCTGCTGGCCGATATGCAATACACCGTGGATAACGAACTGATGGCGGTGTATTACGTCAACTTCGACCAGGGAAAAGACCGGCTGGCGCAGGGGCAGATAACCAGTGTCGAACTCGCTGAGCTTGAATCGCGTTATCGCGATATTCTGGAGAAACGCAACGCCAGCGCACAGCAACAGCGTATCACGCGCGCCATGCTGGCCAATGCCATGAACCGCCCGGACGTGCTGCCCGGCGACCTGGAAGATCCGAAGCTTCCGGGCAACCAGCGCACCCTCCCCGATTACGAAACGCTGCTGCCGATCATGCTCAGCAACAATCCGCGCCTGCACGCGCAACAGGAAATGCTCGCGGCAGCGCAAGAACGCATCGCATCACTGCGCGCAGAAACCGGCCCGACACTGGATGCCGAAGTCGAGGCAGCCGATTACAGCCGTCCCGCAGCCACACGAAACAGCTACAGTGCCGGACTGATCCTGTCCTGGCCTTTGTACCAGGGTAATCGTTCGGACTCCCGCGTCGCGCTCGAAATAGCCCGTTTCAACAAACTGCAGGCCAGCACCGAAAAACTGAAAATGGATCTGACCCAGACATTGCTGGAGACCTGCCTTGATATTTCCCGGTTGCAGAGCACTGCGCGCGGCGCCGCCCGGAAATACACCGAATACCGTGATCTTCAGCTTGAACGCAGCCGCGGTCTGTACGAGCTTGAGCTGAAGAGCAACCTCGGTACTTCCATGGTGGAAACGTCGGATGCCAGAATGCGTACCCGCCGTAACGAATACCGATTGGCATTGAGCTTTGCTCGTCTGGAGGCTTTGCTGGGCAAACCACTCAGTGAAGCCACAACAATCAAAGGGAATGAAAAATGAAAAAATGGATAGCGTTAATCACCGCCGCATGCTTCCCGCAGGCACTGTGGGCCGCAGATGTGCCGGCAACCTTGCAGTGGTCGCAGCGGGTTGAACTTTCCACGCCGGTATCCGGCGTCGTAAAAGCGGTAAACGTTGAAGTGGGTGATCTGGTTAAAAAGGGCCAAGTCTTGCTGTCGCTGGACAGCACAACCTATCGGGCCAGCGTAGCCGAAATTCAATCCGAAATCACCCGCCTGGATGCCGAAGCGGAAGAGGCAAAACGCGATCTCGACCGCGTGCAGGAACTGTATGAACGCACCATCGTTTCCACCACAGATCTTGATCAGGCCAAGCTGCGCAGGATAAAAAGTCTGTCCATGCTTGCCGAAGCGCGCGCACGCTTGCGGCAGGATCAGAAAGCGCTGGAAGAAACATCCCTGCGCGCGCCGTTCGATGCTGTCGTGATTCTCCGCCAGGCAGAGCCGGGCCTGAGCGTGGCTAGTGGACTACAGCCACAGATGCTGCTGACGCTGGCCAGATCGGGGGAGATGATTGCGCGCATGCACCTCCCCTCCCCGCAAATTGACAATCTGAAAACCGGCCAGACGGTAACCGTGAGCGTCGCCGGAACAAGCTACACCGGAAAAATCAAAACGCTGGGGCTGGAACCGATCCAGACAAAGGAAGGGGCGGTATACCCGGTCGATGTGGTATTTCATAACAGGCAACCATTGCGCGCCGGGACGCAGGCACTGGTGAAGCTGCCCTGACCGCATATATTGCCACGCCTGAAATATTTATTCGGTATCGTTGTAATCCAGCACCATGATCTTTGGCGCCCGGTCTATGCGGTATAAAGCCAGCAGCAGGATTATGGTCGAAACGAGCATAAAATGCGGGCCGAACAGCCAGAACACCATCGGCACCAAAAAATAATAGGCACGCATGCCCATGCTGTAGAAATGGCCGGCGCGATTGAGATGGGTCGCCACATGCGCAGGCGTGATCATCTTGTGATTCAGCCTGACCGGCACATTAATCATGAAGCCCACGTGATTATATATACGGATTGCCATGGAAAAACCGAAGAAAGCGACAAACAGATCAAGCAATAGCGTAAGCAGTTTCACCATCCACAGCATCGGATTAATTGCACCCACCATGTTCAGGGCATTCCAGTGCGCCCCTAACTTCTCACCCTGCTCACTGAGTGTCAGTACCCCGATAATCAAAAGTACCGATGTTGAAGCGAGAAAAGTGGCTGCCATGGTGGAGTTGCGCAGTGTCTGCACAGCCAGCACGGCATTTTTCTCATCACCCATGATGGTCTCCACCCACGCCGTCCGTGCAATCCTGTTGACAGCCTGTACCGTGTAAGTTGGATCTTTTTTAACTTTATTACGGAGAAAAATGTGATATGCGACGATAAGCAACACAGCTACCAGTAAGCTGGCAAAGTCATTGGCAAATGATGCTAGTAGCGTGTGAACATCCATGGCTGCGACAATCCCAGAATCTATTGGCTAAAGGAAAACAAACTGGATACTGCACCGCCGCGGCACAGCATGCCATATTGCGTGATTACATTTTGACAGAACCGAAAATTTTGATCCAGAATACTCCCGCTTTACGGATCAGGAAACGGATTCTGCTTCGAGCCGCGCATCAATATCATTCAAAGCGTTCCGTTCGGACGAGAAAATATTTTTCTCCTGAATGTCATTCTGCAGTCCGGTGCGTTGCATCACTTCCAGCACAGGTAACTTGATATTGTAAAAGACCAGTGAAATCCCGTTCCCTCTCAACCGTGTTACAAGTTCGCGCAGCATAGCCACACCCGAGGCATCAAGTCCGTTGATACCCCTTGCATCCACCATTACATATCTGATATCTGCATCGTTGCTGATCAGGTAGAGGATGGATTCCTCAAAATAATTCACGTTGGCGAAATACAACTGCCCGTCAAAACGGATTGCCACCACTTCGGGATGGAACTGCGGCAAACTGTATCTTTCCGCGTTCCGCAGTTCGCCGTTCTCGTCCAGCCCCAACAGAACAATGCGCGGCTTCATGGTGCGGAACAGGAACATCGCCAGCGCAAGCAACATTCCGACCAGTATCCCGTACTGAATATTGGGCGCGAACAGCAGGGTGGCAACAAAGGTTGCTGCAGCTGCGATCCCGTCCCGCCGGCTTGCATTCCACGCATCGCGGAATATCTTGAAGTTGAGCAGGGAAATCACCGCCAGAATAATCACCGCGGCGAGCGTCGGCTTGGGCAGTTGATGCAGCAGCGGGGTCAGCAACAACAGCGTGAGCAACACCGCTGTCGCGGTGAAGATCGAGGCCAGCCCGGTTTTTGCACCCGCTGAAAGATTCAGCGCCGAGCGCGAGAATGAACCGCTCACCGGCATGGTGTGATTGAAGGATGCGGCAATCTTCGCCAGCCCCTGACCGATCAGTTCCTGGTTTTCATCCCATGCCGTGCGGGTCTTGATGGCAATGATTTTGCTGCTGGACATGGCTTCCATGAAGCTGACCAGCGCAATCACAATAGCCATGGGCAGCAGTGACACGCTGCTCTCCCAGTTGAATTCAGGCAAGCTGAATGCGGGCAGGCCCTGCGGCACCTCGCCGACCACCCTGCCCCCCATGGCCTCGAAGCCGACCAGATAACTCGCAACCGTGGCCAGTGTCACGGCGATCAGCACTCCCGGTAGCTTGGGCGCAAAACGTTTCAGCGCCAGCATGATCGCCAGCGAAGCTACGCCAAAGATCAGTGAAGCCGAGTGCATTTCATCCATATGCCCAAGGATATGAGCGATATCCACCAGGAAGTGCTGGCTGTTGCGCAACGACAGCCCGACCAGCGGGGCGAGTTGCGACAGTCCGATGATGATGGCTGCAGCATTGATAAATCCCATCAATACCGGATGCGAAAGGAAATTGAGCAGCACCCCCATGCGTGCCAGCCCCATGATGATCTGCACGACACCGGATAGGAATGCCATCAGCACAACGGCGGTGTAAAACTGCTCGGTTCCCCAGTGAGCGAACGGAATTACGCTGGCAGCCGTCAACAATGAGGTCATTGCCACCGGGCCGGTAGAAAGTACCCGGGATGAGCCGAACAGCGCGCCGATGAGGGAAGGAACGAGGATCGCATACAAGCCGAAATAGGCCGGCACACCGGCCAGTTGTGCATAGGCCAGCGACTGCGGGATAGCGACAAGCGCCACCGTGATCCCTGCAACCAAATCGGCCCTGAGTGTATCGCGGTTGATTTCCCGCCGCCAGGACAGGAAAGGAAACAGCTTGTTAAGCCAGGTTGTGCGGCCGGCTGCATCTATAGACAAAATAATATTCCCCTTACTGTATTTCCAGCCACCCGCAATGTTTTAATTGACATCACGACACCCCTTGATAATAGAGATTTTGCGGGTGGTTCGCCTCGGCGAAAAAGAACCAGCGCTCAGCCAGCAGGCCGGCATATTGCAGCACGAAGGTGACTCCGAGCAGCCACGACGAAGGATGGGACAGGCAGATGAATAGCAGCACCAATGGTATGCCGAAGACCAGCGTCAGAAATGCGGGCTTGATCGCGCGCAGGAACGCGGGATTTTTGCCGTGGAAGAACTCGCGCGTGTTGAATGAACCGCCCATTGCACCCTGCGATTTTTGCACGATGCGCGAATGCTTGATGCCGATAGCGCTTTGCAGGGTTGATGTCGGTCGCAACCGCACATTGCGCCACAGCGCTGCGCTGCGGCCGAGCAGCCCGAGCAGGGTGATGATGAATGCCCAGCCGGCAAAGAAGCTTGCCTGCGACGGCGTGGTGAAAGTGGCAAAAAATGTGGAATAAAATGCGGCAAGCGTGAAACCCGAAGCACCGCCGAGCAGGATGAAGTTGATGACCGTCAATGGCGTGTGCCATTCGCGCAGGAATCGCAGGCAGCCATAGATCATGGCGGTACAAACGAACAGCACGAAAGCGAGCACGGTGCCGATGCCGCCCGATACGATGCTGAGGTCGATCGGCATCCCGCCGCGCAGGATAACCAGCACCGGCCTGAAGTCCAGCAGGTGCGTCATGCCATACACAAATACCACGCCCATGAACGCGGGCAGCGCAATCACTTCGCGGGACAACCATGAAGTGCGCCATTGCGTCGCAGTGCGCCAGGCGCGTTCCGGATGGCCAAGATGAAAGAACGAAGCGGCCAGCCCCCCGATCAGAAAAACCAGCGCCAGCAGGCTGCCATAGCCGTAAAACGCATCGTTTTGCAGCGGCAACAGGCCGAACAGCGCATAGGATTGCTGGGTATACAGCGCAAGGAACAAGCCCTGGCCAACGCCAATCAGAGTGGTAAGAAAAACAACTGAGAATGCCGGTTTCATAAATATTTCTTTTTCAGTAATTACCAGGACGTGACATCGTCAAGTGTAGGATCGGATTTCTTCGGTTTGGGCAACTTGCCGTCAACCTTGAGCGGATTATCGACACGTTCAAGTTCGTCCTTGTGTATCTTGAGGCTGGTCTTGCGGCGTGGCAGGTAATGGTTGGCCGGATGTGTACCCCATTCCGGCATCAACGCATAACCGGCGCTTTCGCGAATCGCCTTCGATACCACCGATTCGGCATCATGCACATCCCCGAACAGCCGTGCACTGGTCGGACAAGCCATCACACATGCGGGTTTGCGGTCAGACTCGGGTAGTTTTGTGTCGTAGATACGGTCCACGCACAGTGTGCATTTCTTCATCACCTGCTGCTTTTCATCCAGCTCGCGCGCGCCGTAAGGACAGGCCCAGGAGCAATACTTGCAGCCGATGCACTTGTCGTAATCCACCAGCACGATGCCGTCTTCCTTGCGCTTGTAGGAAGCGCCGGTCGGACACACCGGCACACAGGGCGGATCCTCGCAATGCAGGCATGATTTCGGAAAATGGACCGTCTCGGTGTTGGGATATTGCCCGACCTCGAACGTTTGCACGCGATTGAAGAACGTGCCGGTCGGATCGGCACCATAGGGATTCTCGTCGCACAGTGGTCCGGCCGACCCGGAAGTATTCCACTCTTTGCAACTGGTCACGCAGGCATGACAACCCACGCAGACGTTGAGATCGATTACCAAAGCGAGCTGGGTCATTATTTACCACCCTTCTTGCCACCGAAATAAGCGAACCATTTTGGAGTTTTTCCCATGCCCGGCACGGCCTTCATCGGCTCAAACTGCGGCGAGGTCTGCTCCGGCTCACCGGCCTCCGCCGGATAGATGCGCACCCGCACGTCGTACCAGGCAGCCTGACCGGTGATCGGGTCCGAATTGGAATAGCGCGAGCCGTCCGGATTGGCCGGCAGCTCCTCGGAGATCAAGTGATTGAGCAGAAAACCTTTCTGCGACTCGTTCGCGTCGGGCGACAGACTCCATGCACCCGCCGCCTTGCCGATCGCGTTCCATGTCCACACCGTGCCGGGTTCGACCGCCTCTGAATATCTGGCCATGCAGCGCACTTTGCCCCACTGCGATTCCACCCACATCCAGCCGCCGTCCGCAATATCCGCATCCTGCGCGGCGAGTGGGTTCACGTAAAGATAATTGTGCGTGTGTATCTGGCGCAGCCAAGCATTTTGCGAATCCCATGAATGGTACATCGCCATCGGCCGCTGGGTCACCGCGGCAAGCGGAAACTTGTGCTTGTCGCCGGATTGGGTTTCCAGCGGTTCGTAGAAGAACGGCAAGGGATCGAAATAGTCTTCGATGCGCTTGGCCAGATGTTCAGGCGGCTTGCGTGTGATACCGCGACCTTGCGCAGCCAGGCGAAATTTCTGCAACACTTCCGAATACAGATGGATCAGGATGGGTTCGCCATAGCGGGTGATGCGATTGCGTTGCGACCATTCCAGATAGCCCTTGTTCCAGTTGCGCATGTACTGATAAGAGGGCGGCAGCTCGTAATGGAATACGCAATTGTTTTTTTCGTACATTTCCCATTGCTTGGGATTGGGTTCACCGACCAGGGATTTCTCGCCGCCCTTGCCGCGCCAGCCCGCCAGAAATCCGATGCCGGAACCGGGTTCGCTCTCCCAGTTCACGATGAAATCGGGATAGTCGCGATACTTGCGCTTGCCTTCCTTGGTGACGAAGGCGGGCAACTTCAGGCGCGAGCCCAGCTCGATCAGCACTTCCTGAAAAGGCTTGCATTCGCCTGTCGGCTTCAACACCGGTATGCGCACCGAATCCACCGGGCCGTCGAACTCCGAGATCGGCCGGTCCAGCATCGACATCACATCATGGCGCTCCAGATAAGTCGTGTCGGGCAGGATCAGATCGGCATAGGCCGTCGTCTCGGAATGGAACGCATCGCAGACCACGATGAACGGGATCTTGTACTCGCCGTTCTCTTCCTTGTCGTTCAGCATTTTCCTGACTTCGACGGTGTTCATCGTCGAGTTCCAGCCCATGTTGGCCATGAAAATCAGCAGCGTGTCTATCTTGTACGGGTCGCCGCGCCATGCGTTGGTGATCACGTTATGCATCAAGCCATGCACCGACAGCGGATATTCCCACGAAAATGCCTTGTCGATGCGCACCGGGCTGCCATCCTGATTGACGAACAGATCGTCCGGATCGGAGGGCCAGCCTAGCGGCATCCCATCCAGCGGGCTGTTTGGCTTGACTGCCAGCGGTGTATTCGGCGTGCGCGCGCAGGGCGGGATAGGACGCGGGAACGGCGTCTTGTGGCGAAATCCGCCCGGCCTGTCAATGGTGCCGAGCAGCGTCATCAGGATCGCCAGCGAGCGTATCGTCTGGAAGCCGTTGGAATGCGCCGCCAATCCGCGCATTGCATGGAAGGCCACCGGATTGCCGGTGACGCTGTCGTGTTCCTTGCTCCACGAATCGGTCCAGGCGATCGGCAATTCGATCTTCTGGTCGCGTGCCGTGATGCCCATCTCGTAGGCGAGACGGCGTATCGTCTCGACCGGGATGCCGGTGATCTGGCTCGCCCATTCCGGGGTGTAATCCTTTACCCGTTCCTGCAACAGCTGGAAAGCAGGCTTGACCGGCACGCCGTCGGAAAGTTTGAATTCGCCGAACAGGTACGGGTCGGCTCCCTCGGTGTGCGTGATGACCGGCTTGTTGGTATTGCGATCCCACCATAGCTTGTTTTGCGGGTCATAACAGCCCTCCTCTTCCGGAACCTCGGTGCGCACGAACATGCCGAATTCGTCGTGCTTGTCGTCGAGATTCACCAGTTGTCCCGAGTTGGTGTAGCGCACCAGAAAGTCGCGGTCGTAAAGACCCAGCGCGATGATCTCGTGGATCAAGGCGAGCAACAGCGCGCCGTCGGTACCGGGACGTATGCCCACCCATTCGTCGGCGATCGCCGAATAGCCGGTGCGTATCGGGTTGATGGAAATGAAGCGGCCGCCCTCGCGTTTGAATTTGGAGATTGCGATCTTCATCGGATTGGAGTGATGGTCCTCGGCAGTGCCTATCATCACGAACAGCTTGGCACGATCCAGATCCGGCCCGCCGAATTCCCAGAATGAACCGCCTATGGTGTAGATCATTCCGGCGGCCATGTTTACCGAACAGAAACCGCCGTGAGCGGCGTAGTTGGGCGTGCCGAACTGGCGCGCGAACAAACCGGTCAGTGCCTGCATCTGGTCGCGCCCGGTGAACAGCGCGAATTTCTTCGGGTCGGTGGCGCGTATATTTCCCAGCCGTTCGGCAAGAATATCGAAGGTCTCTTCCCAGCTGATCTCCTCGAATTCTCCGGCACCGCGATCTGTCCCGGGTTTGCGCCGCAGCGGCCTGGTCAGCCGCGCGGGGGAATA
>CAZCKZ010000028.1:0-13522 GCA_964499395.1 uncultured Gallionella sp.
TGTTCAGCGCGAGAAAGACTTTTTTGCCGCGCGCATGGGCATAACGCACCGCCTCCCTGGTGGCAGGCAGGTCGAAGTTCAGGCCGGCAAAAGCACGCGCGTTGGTGCTGTCGCGAAAGCCGATGTAGACGCAATCCGCACCGTTATCGACGGCAGCCTTGAGCGCAGGCGGACTGCCTGCCGGGCAAACCAGTTCAAGCGACATGTCTCAATTCCTCGGTGACAAAGGGAATGCCGGCACGGCTGCCCTGGCGGGTGCCGCGACGACGCAGTTCGATCTCGATGCCGTTCAGCACGTTCCACTTTTCCGCACACCAGGCGGGCGCCAGCAGCACGTCGCGCGATGCGGTCGCCGTCACCCGGTGGTAGACGATGTCTGCCGGGGTACGCTCGATCAGGTTGGCTGCCATGTCGATGTATGCATTTTTGGATAATGGCGCATATTCGCCCTTGCGCCATTGATGGGCCAGCAGTGTGTGTTTCACGATATGCAAGGGATGCAGCTTGAGTCCGTCCACGCCGGTTTCCAGCACGATGTCCAGCGTGGCATGGCAATGTGCTTCGGTCTCGCCGGGCATGCCGACGATCAGGTGGGTGCATACCGGGATGCCGCTTTGCCGCGCTGCCAGAACGGTGGTCCGGTATTCGGCAAAGGTGTGGCCACGGTTGACCCGTTCCAGCGATTTGTCAAAGGCGGACTGGAGTCCCAGTTCCAGCCACACTTCCAGCCCCTGGGCGCGTAAACGGTCGAGCAGATCCAGCACGCCGGATGAAACACAGTCGGGCCGGGTACCCACGGCCAGCCCGACCATGCCCGGCTCTTTCAGCGCTTCACGATAGAGCGCTTCGAGTGCTTCGACTTTGTCATAGGTATTGGTGTAGGCCTGGAAATAAGCGATGAACTTGCGGGCGCGGGTTCGCCGTGAAATGGCGACGCGCGCCTTGTCGATCTGCGCAGCGAGACCGAGACGGGTATCGGCATCGGGACTGAAGGAAACGTTGTTGCAGAAAGAACAGCCGCCCCGTCCTTTGGTGCCGTCCCGGTTGGGACAGGTGAAGCCGGCATCGAGTGCAATCTTGTGAACCCGCTCGCCATGGCGGCGAAGCAGGTCCTGTCCGAATGTGTTGACTCTGGCCGAAAGTATCATCGCTTGTTCAAGCTCGTTTCACGGCACCGCTTCTTGATCCGACCTCAAAACAGTGCGTGAAACGAAGAATAACCGGGTGGGTACCTCTAATAATCAGGTTGCGCTGCATGCAGGCATCGAAAAATATTCCGCCTGAACGCCTGCCCGCTAAATAATACCCCTTCCTGTCATGGCTGACACACAAATATCAGACCCGGGCGACTATCGGCAATGGCGCTGCGGATATATTCAAGAGATCAAAGTTCGTTGAGGATGCGTGCTCTCGCCTTCTTCGCTTCATCTTCGCTGATCAATCCCTTGTTCAGCAGATCCTTGATCTTGTCCAGCCGCTGTTCAACCGTTTCGCTGGGGCGCGGAGCCGCTTTGGCTGCCGCGGATGGTGCGGATGGTGCGGATGGTGCGGGATTGAGGCTGGTGCAATCGAGTTTCGCGTGCAGTCCATAGCTGCTTATGTCCGCGTTGACCGTTCTGGTGAAATCCGAGCATCCCGCCTTCTTGAGGGTCACCTTGCCGTACATGGATTCCTTTTCCCTTGGGTAAATGTTCGGGAAGACATCCTTGTGTCTGATCTCCAGGGGTGTTACGCCGATGTTTTCACCCATCACATAGACCGCCGCTCCGCTAGGGTTGGATTCGATCTTGAAAGGCTTGTCTCCGGCGGGCGGAAACAGGTTGCCCGTGCCCGAACAACCCGCCACGAGCAATAAATTGAAAATGGCAAACGACCTTGCTGAATATTTTAAGAACATGACTCCCCCGATTCTCTTGAAATTAAACTTGCGTACTTTAACTGAGTTTGCGCGCCACCAGATCGATCAGCGCCGACATGCCGCTGTGTCCTGTACCCTCGCCGATATGATCGTCATGTTCGCGCAGATGCATGATCTCCATGTCGCCGAACGCGTTGCGCAACAGCGCCTCAGTGTACATGTTCTCGGCCACCGGCGGGCCGCCGGTTTTGTATTCCAGCTGGCGCGGCGTGTAGCCTTGCAGCAGCAACAGCCCGTCCGGTTTCAGGCAACGCCTGATGCCGGCGAACATCTGCTCGCGCAATGGGGGCGGCGCAAACTGGATGAAGATCGCGGCCACCATGTCGAAGCGACTCTCGCCCCATTGCCATTGCGCAAGATCGGCCTGCTCGAAATCGATCGCCACGCCGCGCTGCTGCGCCAGTTTTTTCGCTTTGTCCAGCGCCACCGCCGATGCTTCCACCGACAACACATGCAATCCCTGCTGCGCAAGCCACACGCCGTTGCGTCCCTCGCCGTCCGCCACCGCCAGGCAGCTCATGCCCGGTTTCAGCAACTCCCGCTGGGACACCAGGAATGCGTTTGGCTCGGTGCCAAACAGATAATCATCCTGCGCGTAGCGTTCGTCCCACATACTTTTCATTGGCATCTCTCCTGCACTTTCTCATATCAACATTAAAATTGTTCGATTCGGCGCCATCCATGTCCCTAGGGTATGGTCAAGGTTTCATGTTACCCTTTTTGCGCAATGAATTAATAGCACAAACGGTGGCCATGGAATAATTGCTGTTCATGCTTCTCGCTTTTGGACTGCTCGACTGCGGCAACAGCACGATATTCAGACTTTCGAAACAGCCTCAGATGAAATGATCGCGAACATCCGGGGAATGCCGGCAATCCGGCAAAAAGCCCGTCTGCACAAAAAGATATCCTATTACATCGATGAGTTACCCAATCTCGCCACCAATATGAAAGCTGAAAGCGGCACATCCCGGCAACAATCGGGCCCGCTTTGTTGCACCCGGAGAAGAACGCATGACACGCCATGCACTAACGGTTTTCGCCACGATTTGTTTCCTGAGCACTTCCGCGCTTGCCCAGAATGATTCGGCACTGAATGCCCCTGATCAAGTTTCCAGGGCGCAAGCCACACCTGCCAATCCCGCGGCCAGACTGCCGCTGTGGGAGGCCGGATTGTTCGGCATAGCAATCACGCAGCCCGCATATCCCGGCTCTGAAGAGCGCGTGAGCCGGGCGTTGGGCTTGCCGTTTCTGATCTATCGCGGCAAGTATTTGCGCGCCGAGCGCGGCGTCGTCGGATTGCGCGCGTTGAAGACGCCGCGCGTCGAATTGGATGTGGGTTTTGCCGCCTCGCTGGGCTCGCATTCATCCGACATCGCGGCCAGGCAGGGCATGGCGGACCTGGGTACGCTGATCGAGTTCGGTCCGCGGCTGAAAATCAACCTGGGCGATATTTCAAACGGACGCAGAAATTCCCGGTTGCAATTCCCGCTGCGCGAAGTGATTGATATCGACCATGGCTTTGTGTCGCGCGGGATCGCTTTCGAGCCGGAATGGGTGACCGACTTGCGCCTGCCCAGGCGCTGGTTCGTCGCCGTCAGTCTGGGTGCGATGTTCGGCGACACAAAACTGGGCGACACTTTCTATGGCGTGGCACCAGGCGAGGCTACCGCCAAGCGAAACAGCTATACGGCCAGGAGCGGGTTGATCGCGCTGCGCGCGGGCCTGCTCGCGGTGCATACGCTCACGCCCGATGTGCGTCTGTTTTACGGCTTGCGGATCGAGTCATTGGCAGGCGCAGCCAACCGTGACAGCCCGCTGGTTCGGCGCCATGTCGGCTGGGGTGCGGGTATCGGATTGTCATGGACGCTGGCGCGTTCGGAGCATCACACTGAAGACTGATTTCTGCCTGATGTAAAGACCCTGCGCTGAACAAGTGCATGATGAACAAAACCCTGCCCCATTTCTTTTTTTCCGATCATGCCGCTGGAATTTTATACTCGACTAACTTACTATACTTGCATAAATTATAAATAACGTATTCAAACGCAAGTCCCCGGAGTCCCCTTGCAACACCAACATAAAAACAATGCCGCCCTGATCAGGGCACTGAGCAAAATATTGCCCCCGGAATCCCTGCTGGTCGATGCCGAGGACCTGCGCCCGTTCGAATGCGACGGGCTGGCGGTGTATCGGCAGTTGCCGATGGTCGTGGTGTTGCCGGAAACCATAGCGCAGGTGCAAAGCATCATGAAATTGTGCCATGCGCAGCAGATCCCGGTGGTGGCGCGCGGTGCAGGTACCGGCCTGTCCGGCGGGGCATTGCCTTTGGCGGATGGCGTGCTGCTGAGTCTGGCAAAATTCAAAAACATTCTGCATATCGATCCCGGTAATGCGATGGCCACGGTACAGCCGGGTGTACGCAATCTGGCGATTTCCGAAGCGGCGGCAGCCTACGGCATGTATTACGCGCCCGATCCCTCGTCGCAGATCGCCTGCACGATCGGCGGCAACGTCGCGGAAAACTCCGGCGGTGTGCATTGCCTGAAATACGGCCTGACAGTGCACAACATCCTGATGCTGAAAGTGGTCACGGCGGAAGGCGATCTGCTGACCATCGGTGCGGAGACGCTGGACTCGCCCGGCTATGACCTGCTCGCGTTGATGACAGGTTCCGAAGGCATGCTCGGCGTCATCGTCGAGGTCACCGTCAAGCTGCTGGCCAAACCGGAACGCGCGCAGGTCGTGCTCGCCGCATTTGACGATGTGGCAAAAGCGGGCGAAGCGGTCGGCTCTATCATCGCCGCCGGCATCATCCCCGCCGGACTGGAAATGATGGACAAGCTCGCGATCCAGGCCGCAGAAGATTTCGTGCATGCGGGTTACCCGCGCGATGCCGAAGCGATTCTGCTGTGCGAACTGGATGGCACCCATGCCGAAGTGTCCGAGTACATTGCAACGGTGCGCACGATATTGACCGGCAGCGGCGCGACCGAAGTGCGCACCGCGGCGGACGAAGCGGAACGGCAACTGTTCTGGAAGGGGCGCAAATCGGCCTTTCCCGCCGTGGGCCGCATCTGTCCGGATTATTACTGCATGGACGGCACGATTCCGCGGCGCCAGTTGCCGCATGTGCTGCGCCGCATCAGCGAAATGTCCGTGGAATACGGGTTGGCGGTCGCCAACGTGTTCCACGCCGGTGACGGCAACCTGCATCCGCTGATCCTGTTCGATGCCAACAAGGAGGGCGAACTGGAGCGCACCGAGGAATTCGGCCGCAGCATCCTGCAGCTCTGCGTGGAAGTCGGTGGCACCATCACCGGCGAGCACGGCGTCGGCATGGAGAAGATCGACCAGATGTGCGTGCAGTTCCGCAGCGCGGAATTGACCCAGTTCCACGCCGTCAAGGCCGCATTCGATCCGTCCGGCCTGCTCAATCCCGGCAAGGCCGTGCCGACGCTGCACCGCTGCGCCGAATTCGGCGCGATGCATGTGCACCACGGACAACTGCCGCATCCCGAACTGGAGCGCTTCTAGTGACGCCCCCGCCCATGAGTGATATAGACATCAGCGCGGCGCTGCAACAACAGGTGCTGGACGCATTTCACAACGAGACGCCGCTCAATATTTCCGGGAGCGGCAGCAAGGCTTTTCTCGGCAACGCAAGCCAGGGGCAAACGATAGCCGTCACTGAACATCGCGGCATCGTCGAGTACGATCCGCGCGAACTGGTGCTGACTGCGCGCAGCGGCACTTCCCTGCAGGAGATCGAAGCCGCGCTGGACCAGGCCGGACAGATGCTCCCGTTCGAGCCGCCGCATTTCGGCGCCGGCGCGACGCTGGGCGGAACGATTGCCTGCGGATTGTCCGGGCCGCGCCGCCCGTATAGCGGATCGGCGCGCGACTTCGTGCTGGGGTGCCAGATGCTGAACGGCCGCGGAGAGATACTGCGCTTCGGCGGACAGGTGATGAAAAACGTCGCCGGCTACGATGTCTCGCGCCTGATGGTCGGCGCCTACGGCACGCTCGGCATCATGCTCGAGCTCAGCCTGAAGGTGCTGCCGCGCGCGGCGGCCAGCATCACCGTTACAAGAGTATGCAGCGAGGCAGGCGCGATCTCGAGCATGAGTGCTTTGCTGGGCAAACCGTACCCGGTGGACGGCGCGTGCTTTCACGGCGAACAATTGTATATACGCATCTCCGGCAGCGCCCAGGCTGTCCAGGAAGCGCGCAGCAAGATAGCCGGCGAAGTGCTGCCGGATGCGGATGCCTTCTGGCATGCGCTGCGCGAGCTTCAGCTGCCTTTTTTCCGTCACAGCGGCGCGTTGTACCGCATCGTGGTCAAGCCCGCGACCCCGCCATTGAACATCGAAGGAACCTGGCTGCTGGACTGGGGCGGCGCGCAGCGCTGGCTGTATAGCAATGAAGATGCCGCCTCCATTCGCCGACGCATCGAACTGGCGGGCGGGCACGTTACGGTGTTTCGCCGCGGTGATCACCCGAACGATGCATCGCAGCAGCCCGAAATATTCCAACCCCTGCCCGCACCGCTGCTGGCCATCCACCAGCGGCTCAAGACCAGCTTCGATCCGGAGAATATTTTCAATCGCGGCCGGCTTTACACCAATCTATAGCATGCAGACCACCCTTTCTTTGCAATCACTGAACCATCCCGATATCGCGGAAGCCAATGACATTCTGCGCAGCTGCGTGCATTGCGGATTCTGCACCGCGACCTGCCCGACCTATCAGTTGCTGGGGTCGGAACTGGACAGCCCGCGCGGCAGGATCTATCTGATCAAGGAGATGCTGGAGACAGAACAGGCCGGCGACAAGACCCGCCTGCATCTGGATCGCTGCCTGACCTGCCGTTCCTGCGAGACCACCTGCCCTTCCGGCGTGCGCTATGGTCGCCTGATCGACATCGGCCGCGAGATGGTCGAAGAGCTGGCGCCGCGCTCCCTTTACCAGAAGATGTTGCGCAAAGCCATGCTCGCCGTCATCCCCTACACTGCACGCATGTCGGTTGTGCTGGGATTGGCGCGCATGTTTCGCCCGCTGCTGCCGGCAGAACTCAAGAAAAAGATCCCGGCCAAACAGACCGCTACAGTGACACCGGTAACATCCCACGCACGGCGCATGCTGGTACTGGAAGGCTGCGTCCAGCCGCTGGGCACGCCGAACACCAATGCGGCAGCGGCGCGCGTATTCGACCGGCTCGGCATCTCGCTGGTCAGCGCGCCCAAAGCCGGCTGCTGCGGCGCACTGAACCAGCATCTGTCCGACAGCGATGGCGCGCGCACGATGATGCGCCGCAACATCGATGCGTGGTGGCCGCATGTCGAGAACGGTGCAGAAGCCATCGTGATGACCGCCAGCGGCTGCGGGCTGATGGTGAAAGACTACGGCCATGCCTTGAGAGACGATGCTGCGTATGCGGACAAGGCCGCGCGCATCAGCGCACTGACGCGCGACCTCAGCGAAATCATATCGGGCGAGATCATGGACAGCGCAAAGCTGGAAACATTTGCGCGTATCGGCCAGGGCAGGCGCGTCGCCTACCACTCGTCATGTACCCTGCAGCACGGCCAGAAACTCGGCGGATCGGTGGAAGCGATCCTGCGGCGCTGCGGCTACGAACTGACACCGGTCGCGGACAGCCATCTGTGCTGCGGCGCGGCGGGGTCATATACCCTGCTGCAAGCCAGGCTTTCCGGGCAATTGCTGGACAACAAGCTGGCCGCGCTGCAGGAAGGCAAGCCGGAGCTTATTGCCTCCGCCAATGTCGGTTGCCAGATGCATCTGGCCAGCGCAAGCGGTGTGCCGGTCAAACACTGGGTCGAGCTGCTGGAATAATTACTGAATCAAACAATATCAAATTTAAATATGGATAAAAGCATGGTCATCAAATCATTCCACCCGCCGCAACGCGTTCTGATGGGCCCGGGCCCTTCCGATGTCAGCCCGCGCGTACTTGAAGCCCTGTCGCGCCCGACCATCGGTCATCTCGACCCGGTATTCGTCTCTTTCATGGACGAGATGAAAGCGCTGCTGAAATACGCGTTCCAGACCGGTAATGAATTGACCATGCCGGTTTCCGCGCCCGGCTCCGCGGGCATGGGAACCTGCTTCGTCAATCTGGTCGAACCGGGCGACAAGGTCATCGTGTGCCAGAACGGCGTGTTCGCCGGACGCATGAAAGAAAACGTCGAACGCTGCGGCGGCATCGCGGTGATGGTCCAGGATGATTGGGGTCGTGCGGTCGATCCGCAGAAACTGGAAGATGCACTCAAGGCCAATCCGGATGCCGGAATCGTCGCCTTCGTGCACGCGGAAACTTCCACCGGCGCCCTGTCCGACGCCGGGGCACTGGTAGCGATCGCGCACAAACATGATTGCCTGGCCATCGTGGATGCAGTCACATCGCTGGGCGGCACGCCGCTCAAGGTGGACGAATGGAACATCGATGCGATCTATTCGGGCTCACAGAAATGCCTGTCATGCACGCCCGGCCTCTCGCCGGTGAGCTTCAGCCCGAAGGCGCTGGAAAAGATCAAGAACCGCAAGAGCAGGGTGCAAAGCTGGTTCAAGGACCTCAATCTGGTGATGGGTTACTGGGGCGGCACGACCAAACGCGCCTACCACCACACCGCCCCGATCAACGCGCTGTACGGTCTGCACGAGTCGCTGGTGATACTGCAGGAAGAAGGACTGGAAAATGCCTGGGCGCGCCACCAGAAAAATCATCTCGCGCTGCGCGCGGGTCTGGAGGCGATGGGATTGGAATTCGTGGTGCCGGAAGCGGAACGCCTGCCGCAACTGAATGCGATCTCGGTACCGGAAGGTGTCGATGAGGCCATGGTGCGTTCCATCCTGTTGTCCGATTACAACCTTGAGATCGGTGCAGGTCTCGGCGCTATGGCGGGCAAAGTGTGGCGCATCGGCCTGATGGGGCACGCCAGCAACGCGCGGAACGTGCGCCTGTGCCTCAACGCACTGGACGATGCACTCGGTCGTCTCAAGGCACCGATCACGCGCGGTGTTGCGGTGGACGCGGCGAACAAACAACTGGCCGCATGATTCATTGCATGACAGACAAAGAAAAACCCGTCCCTGATGGGCGGGTTTTTATATCGCTGCCCGGAACCCGGTTCGGAGATAAAAACGACTAGAGGTAAATTACTGCCGGAAAAACAGCGACAGCAAGCACCAGCACCAGCCATTCCATATTGTGTCTCGCGAGAAAACCCGTGAAATGGAGAACCAGTATGGTGATGGCAGACAAATAAAACAGAATCGTTAATATCATTTATTATTCCTTTCCTTATTGTGTCAACTGAAAATGCAGTTCTGCTTTTTTCCGATACAGATACCGATTGCGGTGTTGTGCGCCAAATTGATCGTGCGCGGGTTCAGGCTTCAAGTGCAACAAAGCACATTTTTGAATAATACCTGATGTTGCACACTGTATCCAAGTCGTTTCCCGGGACAACTGGCCTATCGTTGCCGTACCTGCTTTTTCAGGCGGAATGGCCTGTGTCGCCGCCGGAACGCGATTTGCGCGGCGGCATCAACCGTTTTGCACCAGGTAATACAGGACAAACAGAAACACCGACCCCAATAATGCAATCATTACTCTCATCGTCCGTTCGGTCCGTTTTCTTTGCATCTCAAACAGTCTTTCTTCCAGATTGTCGTCCAAAATAAACCCCTTCCATAAGTTTCAGTTTTACTCAAATGCTGTCTTGCCAACGAGTATCAAATCCGCCGACAGAAAATCCCGGTATTGTCGTCGGCCCGATTGCGCAACCCGGACTACCTGATTTTTCATATTATGAACTGCGAACCGGTTTTTCTGAAGACCGTCCTATTTTTACACAATCCGGCAGTTCATCAACCAGCGATGACACATAATAGACCGGAAAACAATGAACCGGCTTGACGGTCCGGACTTGAACCTGTTTTTTCTCTGCTGGCAGAATATGGTTTTTGCTGATAAATTGCGGCTCCATTTGCCCGCCACCCGTAGTGTTGCCTGAACGGGTGTTTGGCTCACTTGCCTGGAAAGTGAAAGAAGTATGTTCTGGAGATTTTTACTGGTTTTGGCAGAAGTTCTGTTTATTACCATTTGGGATTACAAGATGTCCGGGACGTATTATTCCCTGGACGTACTTTATTGCCTGCCGATCATTCAGGCCTCGCATATAGGCGCAATTCGCAACCTGCGCCACTCTGACACACAGGTGGCCGCGCTGGCCGGTGTTATAACCGCCGTTGCCTGGAGCATTGCCGAAGCCGCCGTTGTCTGGCCGGCTTATCCGCTGGGCGCCCTGACGGTGAACATTATCACCCGCAGCATCACCTTCACCGTTCTTGGCCGGGTCATGGCCAAACTCTGGAAGGCCAGAACCTATTCCCACAAGGATGCGCTGACCGGATTGGCGAATCGCCTGGAATTTTCCGTGAAATTTTCCACAGAACAATTGCGCAGTGAACGGTCCAACAAACCCTACTCCATCCTGTTCATCCAGATTGACCGTTTCAAGATGCTGATCGAAACCCATGGTCAACGTATCGGCGATGCAGCCCTTAAAGCCGTGTCCGGCATATTCAGCAGAAATTCCAGGAACATTGATACGGTTGCGCGCATCGGCAAGGATGAGTTCGCGATATTGTTTCCTGAAACCGATGAATATATCTGCGGCGTTTTGGCATTGAGGATCAACTCGGCAGCGGAAAAAATGTTCAGGGCAGAAGATTGGCCAATATCCTTATTAATAGCCCGTGTGACGGTGATCGGCTCAGAGAAGAATTATGATGAGGTATTGGAAGAGGCAGAAGAAAAAATGAATGCGATCAGAAACCAGAACAATGAGCTGTGGCTACAGGTTTAGCTGCGCCGCAAGCTGGACGGGTCAGAACTTTCCCGCCCAGGTCCGTATCCCCTGCATGATCATTTCCACGGCGATGGTTCCGACATACAGCGCCGTAATGCGCCCGGCGATTTCAATGTATTTTCTGATGACCGGTTCGTTGCGCGGGCGGACGAGGTCGTGCACCGACTTGAGGGCGAGCATGATCACCACGGATATGAAAACGGCCGCGATGATCGTGGCACAGGCATACAGCGCCTCGTGCCGCTTGCCAATGACCACGCTGGCGCTGATCGTGCCGGGGCCGATCAGCACCGGCATGGCGATCGCACCCGCGAGGCCCTGTGATTCGCCCCTTAGCGCCACGATGGCCTTGGGGCCGTGGAACACGAACTGCAGTCCGATGATGAGAAAGATCACGCCGCCGAATATCTGGAAAGAGGCGAACTGCGCCTGAATGATGCTGGAGAAGATGACATCGCCGAGTATCGCGAAGCTGCAGAATACCGCCGTGGCGATCAGGCTGCCGCGAACCAGTACCCGGGCGAAATCCTTGCGGTCCAGTTTCTCGACCACGTCAACCAGGTAAATGATGACCAGGAACGGATTGAGCAGGACCAGCATCAGGGTTGCGGATCTAAGGAAGTCGGTCATGTTATTTCACCGTTACAGTTAAAATCCGCATCTCGCCGACGGTCAGCCTACCAGCACCGTCCGCTTTTGCATACTTCTGAACAGATCGGGGGACAGTACGGCCAGGCCCGCCAGTATCCCCGGCATTCCCTCGTAGACAGCGTTTTGCCATCCGATATAACGCCACAACGTCGCAGTTGCCAGGCCGGTGACTATTGCGATGATGCTCGCCCGGGTGCCCGGCTTGCCGCCCAGTGCCAGAATGATCAGCAACGGGGCAAATGCACTCGCAAGGCCGGACCACGCCATGATGACCAGGCTGAATACGCTCTGCTGGTTGAGCAATGCCCATAACAGTGCGGCCATGGTGATTCCGGCGGTACCGGCTTTCAATATTTTTGTATTTTCAATCCCGTGCGGAAGCAGATCATGGGTCAGCGCGGACGAGCAGCTGAGTATCAGTGAATCCGCCGTCGATATCGTGGCGGCGAAAATCCCTGCGAGGATCACGCCAACCAGGGCCGGCGACAGCAATTGCAGGGCCATCGTCGGCAATGCCAGTTCCGCATCGAACGAGCCGGGATCGACCAGATATATCCTGGACAACATGCCGACACTTGTCGCCATCAAATAGAAAACCGTAAACCACAGGTAGTACCACATCCGCGCCTGGTTCATTTTTGCGGAATCGTTCAGCGTCATGAAACGAACCATGATGTGCGGCTGCCCGACAACCGACAATCCGGCGAATCCCCAACTGACGGCAAATATCACCCCGCCGGCAAAACCCGGCACAACCAGATCCTTGGGAAACCAGTCCATGAAACCCGGCACTCCGTTCATCTGCGCGATGGCCGTCCCCACACCGCCGAGATTGGATACCGCAGCAAACAGCAACAATCCCATCGCAAGCATCATGACGACCGACTGGGCCGCATCCGTCCAGATCGACGCGCGAATACCGCCGGAAAAACAGTAGCCCATCACCAGAACCGCGCCGATGACGGCTCCCGACCATGCGGGCCAGTCGAGCAGCACATGAAGCGCTTTGCCGCCGGCGACCAGCTGCGCGCTGGCATAAGCCAGCATGAAGAGCAGCGATACCCCGCCGATAACGCGCTGCAGCATACGCCCCTGCCCGCCATTCCAGCGGCTCAGCACACCGGCGAAACTCGCCTCTCCGGTATGCTGGGTCGCCATCCGCAAACGGGAATGGATGAAAGTGGAGGACAGAAAATCACCCGCGATCCATCCCAGCATCAGCCATATGGAAGCCAGCCCGGTCACATAGGTATAGCCGATCACGCCGATGAACATGAAGCCGCTGTTGTTGGTGGCGACTGCCGACAAACCAACCAGTGAGGGCGCAACTGACTTGCTGGCCAGATAATAATCCTGCTTGGTGTTGCGGCTGCTGAAAATCGATGCAATACCGATCAGCAGGAACAAGCCTAGAAACAATATGAAGGTAAATATCATGTGCGCTTAATTTTCATTTTTCACAGACTGGAATACACCTGGTTTGTCGGACGGAAAACTACGCGGACTGTAATTCGCCGCGAGAACTTTCCGGATCGGCGCGTTGCGGTTTTATTGTCTCGACATGCTCGCGTGTCGCAATATATTCGGGCCGGGGTGGTTGATCGCAGAACGGCTGCACGACCCGGTTGCTGATCGCGTTGTAGACAAAGAACACGTTGGAGCGCGGGTCGGGCGTGATGTTGCTGTTGGAACCGTGCATGGTATTGCAGTCGAAAATGATCACCGAACCCGGCCTGGCCACCGCACTCACTATCCCGCTGCGTGCAGCCAACTGCTCAAGCAGATTGTCCTCCGGCACGCCATACTCCTGTTTCTTCAGCGATGCCTTGAAGTGGTTGGCGGGCGTTTCGCCGGTACAGACGGCATACGCTTTGTGCGACCCGGGCATCAGCATCAACGCGCCGTTTTGCGGGGTGTTCTCGGTCAATGCGATGGACATGCTCAGTGCGCGCATGGAAGGCATGCCATCCTCGACATGCCATGTCTCGAAATCCGAGTGCCAGTAGAATTCCTTGCCGCGAAAACCGGGCTTGTAGTTCAGCCTGGACTGGTGGAT
>CAZCKZ010000029.1:0-2978 GCA_964499395.1 uncultured Gallionella sp.
CGAGGCTTTCCATGCTGGTTCGATCCTGATATCCGGGTCGAGGGCGGCCAGGGCAACATAATGCGGGGTCAGAAGCGCATCGGGGGAAGAGAATCGGCCGGCGCGCGGCGGGTCGGGATCGCCGGGGCGGGGCGCTGACAAGTTGCTTCCTGTCACGGCATGAAACGGCAATTCATTGCTGTGGACCAGGCCCATGAGCTTTTCAGAAATCGCGGGCGTCAATTTCTCTCCCGCGACCAGTTGCGCCAGGACCATGTTGTAGGCCGTACTCATCGCGATGATCGCTTCATCGCCTTGCGTGAGGCGGCAATTGGACGATATTGTCTCGGCCGCCTTTCCGGGATTTTTCGCGTAACGCGCTGCCAGCACGATGGCGCGCTCCGCCGACTCGGTGGTATCCGCATGGCCTCCCGTTTCGCTCCATGGTTTTTTTTGTTCCACACGCCGGCGGTAGGCTTCGCGGATCGACTGGTTGGTGTAGCCTCCCGGTCCGTACACGGGTTCGCCATTCAGCAAGGGGAACAGTTCCTCATCCAGCCGACGCGTGAAATCGTCTTCATTGTATTCACCCTGCTCGGTTACGGAGCGCAGCAGCATGACGAGGATGAGGCCGGTCTGCGAGAGTTCTCCCGCCTTCATTCCTCCGTGGTATCGATCCGGTTTCGGCGTCGTATAGCCGGTAATCCACTCGCCGTAATCGCGGCGCAACTCTGAAATATCGTAGTACCAGTGGCATCCAAGACCAAGCGCATCACCGATCAGTGCTCCCATTATTGCTCCAGCGGCTCGATCCATATCTATCTCCTGACTATGTTTCATTGTTCCTGACTGGCGGCCATGCGCGACGTTCCGACTCGCAGCACAGAAGACATTACGCAACCGGTTCGCAACATTTCCTCACGCTGAAAATGTACAATCACCCTGTGCGCGTATCAAGCTAAACATACTCTTGGGCCTATGACAGTGCAACGAAAAATTCTCCTTGTCTTGATTGCAGCGATCGCTCTCGCCACTGCCGGCGCGGCTGCGTGGTATTTCTCCAAACACCGTGCTGCCGGCGACCATACGCTGACGCTTTACGGCAATGTCGACATCAGGCAGGTACAGCTTGCGTTCAACGGATCGGAACGGATTGCGACGATGGTGGCCAGGGAAGGCGATCCGGTGAAGAAAGGCCAGTTGCTCGCGACGCTGGACACGGTCCGGCTGGAGAACAATGTGAAACTGCAACAGGCGCAACTCGCGTCGCAGCAGCAGCAGGTTGCGCGCCTCGAAGCGGGCAGCCGTCCCGAGGAAATCCTGAAAGCCCAAGCCGATGTCGACGCCGCGTTCATCGCCGCCGACAATGCCAGACAAACCTATCTGCGGCAGAAAGACCTGGTCGCCAGACATTTTGTTGCGCAGCAGCAGGCGGACGATGCGCTGGCCGCTGCCGATGCGGCGCAGGCCAGGTACCAGTCAATGCAGGAAACGCTGAAACTGGTCCGGATGGGGCCGCGCAAGGAGGACATCGCTGCAGCCAGGGCGATGATGAAGGCCAGCCAGGCTGCGCTGGATGTGGCACGCAAGGCGCTCGCCGATGCATCGCTTTATGCGCCGGAAAATGGAATCATCCAGGATCGCATCCTCGAACCGGGCGACATGGCGTCGCCGCAGCGCCCGGTCTATACGCTGGCGCTCACCGATCCGGTATGGGTACGCGCCTATGTGCAGGGGCCGGATCTCGGCAAGCTCGAACCGGGGATGCGCGCCGAAGTCAGCACAGACAGTTTCCCCGGCAAGAAATATCGCGCCTGGGTCGGCTACATTTCGCCGACCGCCGAGTTCACGCCCAAATCGGTGGAGACCAGCGAGGTGCGCAGCAGCCTGGTCTACCAGGTGCGTGTTTTCGTGTGCAACCCGCAGGGCGAATTGCGCCAGGGTATGCCGGCTACGGTGGGCATACTCCTTGGACAGCCTGTGGCGCCGGATGCCAATCGCTGCGCCGGGATAGATGCAGCACAGCCCTGAGCCCGCCGTGCCGCGCAACGACGGCGAGGTGGCGCTCGAAGTAAAAAATATTTCCAAGACTTTTCATGCTGGTGCGCGGCAGGTGCAGGCGCTGCAGCAGGTCGGCTTCCACGTGCGCCACGGTGTGGTCACGGGACTGGTCGGGCCCGATGCCGCAGGCAAGACCACGCTGATGCGCCTCGCCGCCGGACTGCTGGTGGCGGATACGGGGAATATCACAGTGCTCGGCATGGACGCCGCAACCCAGTCGCTCGCAGTGCAGGGGACGATAGGCTACATGCCTCAGCGCTTTGGCCTGTATGAGGACTTGACCGTGCAGGAAAACCTCGACCTCTATGCCGACCTGCAGGGCGTGCCGGAAGCGGATCGCCCTGCGCGCTATGCGGAACTGATGCACATGGCCGGGCTGGTTCCGTTCACCAAACGCCTCGCGGGCCAGCTTTCCGGCGGCATGAAACAAAAACTCGGTCTGGCCTGTGCGCTGGTGCGGCAGCCGTCGCTGCTGCTGCTCGACGAGCCGACGGTCGGTGTAGACCCGCTGTCGCGGCGCGAGCTGTGGGACATCGTCTACCGGCTGGTGCACGAGCAGGGCACCAGCGTGCTGCTCAGCACCGCCTACCTCGACGAAGCCGAACGCTGCGACGACGTGGTGCTGCTTCACGAAGGAAAACTGCTGGCGCAGGGCGCGCCCGCCGAACTGCGCGAGACCATGCGCGGCCGCAGCTATGAAGTTTCCTCGGCGGACATCGACAAGCGCGCCCTGCAATTGCGCGTGGCGCAGACACCCGGCGTGATCGACGCATTGATACTGGGCGACCGCGTGCGCGCGGTGATGCAGGGCGACACGCCACCCGAAATAGGCGGCACGGAAGTCACGGCGGTGGCACCGCGCTTCGAGGACTGTTTCGTTGCAATGTTGAAGGAGAAGCATCCGGATAACACCTCTCATCCTCCTTCCAGGGAGAGGG
>CAZCKZ010000029.1:3078-13342 GCA_964499395.1 uncultured Gallionella sp.
CAGCGCCGCTTCGGCGATTTCTATGCGGTGAACAACATCAGCTTTGCGGTGAAACAGGGCGAGGTGTTCGGCCTGCTCGGCGCGAACGGCGCGGGCAAATCCACTACCTTCCGCATGCTGTGCGGGCTGTTGCCGCCGAGCGGCGGCACGCTGCGCGTGGCCGGGGCAGACCTGCGCCATGCCGCGGCGGCGGCGCGCGAGCGCATCGGCTACATGTCGCAGAAATTTTCGCTGTACGGCAACCTCAGCGTCGCGGAAAACCTGCGCTTCTTCGGCAGCGTGTACGGACTTTCCGGCAAGCGCGGGGCGGCACGTATCAAATGGGCGCTCGAGGAATTTGAACTCGCAAATATCGTTGACTTCACCAGCGGCGACCTGTCATTGGGGTTCAAGCAGCGGCTGGCGCTGGCCTGCTCGCTGATGCACGGGCCGGAAATACTTTTTCTGGACGAGCCCACCTCCGGCGTCGATCCGCTGGCGCGCCGCGAATTCTGGTCGCGCATCAACGCGCTGGCCGCGCAGGGCGTGACGGTGATGGTCACCACCCACTTCATGGAAGAGGCCGAATACTGCGACCGCATCGCGATCATGGCGGCGGGCGAGATACTCACCCTGGGCACGCCGGACAGCATCAAGCAGCAGGCGCGTTCGGAACAATTGCCGCAGCCGACGATGGAAGATGCGTTCGTTGCGCTGATCCGCGCGCACGAGCAACAGGTGGCTGCGAAATGAGTGCCGTCACACGCCACGGTTCCAGCCGGATGAGATTGCGCGGATTGATCCGCAAGGAGTTTTTGCAGATCGTGCGCGACCCGAGCAGCATCGCGATCGCGTTCCTGATGCCGATCTTTTTGTTGCTGCTGTTCGGCTACGGCGTGTCGCTCGATTCCGAGCACATACCGCTGGCCATCGTGGTCGAGCAGCCGAGCGCGGACACCGCCGATTTCGCCGCAGCGTTCCATCACTCGCGCTATTTAGAGCCGGCCATTTACCGGGACACGCACCACGCGGAGCAGGCGATGCTGGCGGGCGATGTCCATGCGATCGTGGTGCTGCGCCGCGATTTCGCAAAGCGCTTGCGCGATCCGGACGGCGCGCCTATCCAGCTGATCGTCAACGGCGTCGATGCGAATACCGCACGCATCGTCTCCGGCTATGTGCAGGGTGCCTGGGGCAAGTGGCTGGAACACTACGCGCAGCAGCGCGGGCAGAAATTCGAGGCGCCGGTGCAGATGGAGCAGCGTGTGTGGTTCAACAGCGAACTGCGCAGCCGCAATTTCCTGGTGCCGGGACTGGTCGCGATGATCATGACGTTGATCGGCGCGCTGCTGACAGCGATGGTTATGGCGCGCGAGTGGGAGCGCGGCACCATGGAGGCCTTGATGGTCACGCCGCTGTCGATGAGCGAAGTGATCGTCGGCAAGCTGCTGCCGTATTTCATCCTCGGCATGGGCGGGCTTGCGCTGTCGGTGGGCATGGCGCTGTTCCTGTTCGGGGTGCCGCTGCGCGGCTCGCTGTGGGTGTTGCTCGCGGCATCTGCCCTGTTCCTCATCGCTGCGCTGGGCATGGGGCTGCTGATCTCCACCATCGCGCGCAGCCAGTTCGTCGCCGGGCAACTCGCGCTGGTCACCACCTTCCTGCCCGCCTTCCTGCTGTCCGGTTTCATCTTCGACATCGGCAGCATGCCGGCGGTGGTGCAATTCATCACCCACATCGTCGCCGCGCGTTATTACGTCACGATCCTGCAGACCGTATTTCTCGCGGGTAACGTGTGGAGCGTGATCCTGCCCAACGCGCTGGCGCTGCTGGCGATGGCGGCGGTGTTCCTCGGCGTGACCTGGCGCAAATCGCGCAAGCGGCTGGAGTGAAACAGATGGATGCCACACACGAAAAATATTTCACGGATGCAGTAGCGGGCCATGCCCGCGGCCAGAAGTTTCGCGGCCAGCACTCGCAAGGGGTACGCCGTGGTTGTAAGGGGCTGAAGCCCCAACAACACACACAGGGCCCGCTCCTGCGGAGGACTGCATAATGCTGGCACGCATCCTCGCACTCGTACTGAAGGAATTCCTCGCGCTGCTGAAGGACAAGCGCAGCCGCATTGTGCTGATCGGCCCGCCGCTGATCCAGATGATCCTCTTCGGCTACGCGGCGACCTTCGACCTGCAGAATGTGCCGTTCGCGGTGTACAACGAAGACCGCGGCGCGGTGTCTCGCGAACTGCTCGCCGCGTTCGACGGCGCAACCAGTTTCAGCCGTGTCGCGCAGATTGCCCGCGAAGGCGAGATCGCGCCGCTGGTGGATAGCAGACAGGTATTGATGGTGGTGCACTTCAGTCCGGATTTCACGGCGAACATGCTGGCCGGGCGCAGCGGCGCGCTGCAGGTTATCGTTGACGGGCGCAATTCCAACACCGCGATGCTGGCGCTCAACGACGCGCGCGAAATCGTAGAACGCTTCAACCGCAAGTGGCTGACGGAACATGGCAGCAGCCAGCCGCCCGCGCATATCGAGACGCGCGCCTGGTTCAACCCCAACCTGGAGAGCCGCTGGTTCTTCCTGCCCGGCATCGTCGCGATCCTGACGTTGCTGGTGACGATGCTGATCACCGCGATGTCGGTCGCGCGCGAGCGCGAGCAGGGCACCTTCGACCAGTTGCTGGTCACGCCGCTGCGCCCCGTGGAGATACTGATCGGCAAGACGCTGCCCGGCTTTATTATCGGCGTGCTTGAGGCCAGCGTGATCGTGGTTGCTGCGGTGTTCTGGTTCAAGGTGCCGCTGCTCGGCAGCCTGCTCACGCTTTACACGGGCATCCTGCTGTTCCTGCTCTCCGGGATCGGCATCGGGCTGATGATCTCCTCGTTCGCCACCACCCAGCAGCAGGGCCTGCTCGGCGCATTCATGTTCATGGTGCCGGCAATCATCCTGTCCGGTTTCGCCACGCCGATCCGCAACATGCCGCAACTGGTACAGGACATCACGCTGCTCGATCCGATGCGCTATTTCCTGGTGGTGCTGCGCGGTGTGTTTCTCGAAGGCATACCGTTCCATCTGTTGATCCACCAGTTCTGGCCGATGGCGCTGATCGGCGCGGTCGCGCTCAGCATTGCCGGATGGCTGTTCCGGCACCGCATGTATTGATTGCTGGAATTGAATCCGAGTCCACATGTGGTTGGCAGCAGAACGCGGGAGCAATAAATGTAAATTGTGGAGTTTGTTGGAATAAAAACGTATATTTCTGTCCAGACAATCCGGCCATTGCAAAACACGTTCATGAATCTTCTCCTGATTGAAGACAATCGCGATCTCGCCACCAATATGTTCGATTATTTCGAGACACGCGGCCACACTCTGGATATCGCCGAAAACGGAATTTCAGGGCTGCATTTCGCTTCCACAAATCCATATGATGCGATCGTGCTGGATCTAATGTTGCCCGGCATGGATGGGTTGACGCTGTGCAAGCGCCTGCGTGATGCGGGGAAAAATACGCCTATCCTGATGCTTACAGCCCGTGACTCACTGAACGACAAGATTGCCGGTCTTGAAGCGGGCGCAGATGATTATGTGGTCAAGCCATTTGCATTGCGTGAAGTGGAGGCGCGGTTGCTGGCGCTGATCAGGCGTTCACAGGTGCGCGAAGGCACCAGCATCCTGCAGGTTGGGGATTTGATTTTCAATACGGGCACGCTCAAGGTGTTTCGTGGCGAGCGGAGTATAGAGTTGCCGCCAATTCCGCTAAAAATGCTTGAAATTCTTATGCGCCAATCACCCCGTGTGATGTCCCGTGAAGATGTGGAGCGTGCCATCTGGGGCGATACGCCGCCTGATAGCGATGCCTTGCGTGCGCACCTGCACATCATGCGCAATGCGGTGGATAAAAAAAACGAAAAACCGTTAATCAAAACCTTGCGCGGCATTGGTTACCAGATCAGCGATGATTAGTGTCCTCCATAGTCTCAGGTTCAAGCTGACTCTGACATTTGCAATTTTCGGCACTATGGTCAGTATTCTGCTATCGATGGGCCTTCTCTTCGACGCGCATATCCTCGGCGAACGTCTGATGGATGAAACGCTGCGCGCGGAGATCGGCGACTATATATCCAGACTCGAGCGTAATCCGAATTCGCTTCCACCTTCAACCGCCAGCATTCAAGGCTATCTGCTGAATCAAAATCAACGCAGTGAAAACATTCCACCCGAACTGCTTGCCCTGCGCGAGGGCGTTCATCAGTTGATATTGAACGACACGCCTTATCGTGTTGCCGTGGTTGACAAGAATGGCGAGCGTATTTTCATGTTGTTTAATGAGAAACACCAACGCCACCGCGAGGAAATGTTCATTGTTGATTTGGCGGCAGGCGCGCTCATCATGATCGTTTTTTCGGCATGGGTGAGCTGGTGGGTGGCCGGTCGGCTGGCCTACCGTGTAGTCTCTCCTATTTCGGAGCTGGCGCGCCGCGTCAGTTTAGCCAGCCCGGGAGACGACGCAGAAGCCGTTGCCCGGGGTTTTTCAAACGATGAAATCGGCCAGCTTGCGGAGGTGTTTTCCTCATACCTCAACCGCATGCGTGCGTTTATAGACCGTGAACGAAACTTCACTGACGATGTCAGCCACGAGCTTCGAACACCGCTTGCCATTGTTCAAGGTGTCGTTGAATTGATGGAAGACGATAAACAACTGGATGACAGGCAGCAGGAACGCATCGCAAGAATAGGCCGCGCCAACCATGAAATGGTGAATTTGACCACTGCCTTGTTGCTGATGGCGAGGGAAAACACTGATGATGCAGTTGTGCAGACGTGCGACGTATGTGAAGTCGTCAGCGCCACTATTGAAATGAATCGGCATTTGCTGAGTGAAAGGACCGCGGTGGATTTTGTATGCAACGCACATCCAGTCATTGTGGCTGAACGCGCTCTGCTGAGTATTGTGGTGGCAAACCTTATTCGCAACGCATTCACGAACACGCCATCGGGTGTCGTTTCGATTTCGGTTAAAGACAATGAGCTTACGATCAGCGATACCGGTACCGGCATTCGCGGAGAAGAAATAGATAAGGTTTTCCAGCGACACTTCAGGGGAACCGGTAGCACAGGCTCGGGTATCGGCTTGTCGCTGGTCAAGCGTATTTGCGATCGGTATGGCTGGGAAACAATTATCGATAGTACCGAAGGGCAAGGCACCTCAGTGCAATTTGTCTTTGATGTGAACCATGCGTGACAAGATCATGTTCCCGTATTTCACCTGTTCAGGGACAGGGAAGGGAACGGTCCATGCAGCTTTGCTGATGCACCATTCAGAGCGGCGAGTTGCCATGAGCGTCAGTAGTTCATTGGCAAAAAACATCCTTTCTTAACACTCCCTTGACGCATCGTTGACGTCCTCATAACGCAGGCAGTTGTAGCATGATTTCCGCATCAAGAACTTTTTGATGTGGCTGTGCGCCCTGTAACACTTGGTTTAATTGTTGCCTAGTGCCGCTTGTGATTGCGGGTTCACGTTTAACCTGAGCTATTCGGGAGGCAAAAGTGAAAATTTCTTCGATGTCAGCTTATCATTCGGCTTCCATGCATGGATCCCATCAATTGCATGAGCCGTTCTTCTCCGGTCTGATTCATGCGCTTCGCACTTTTTTCATGAGGCAGGATCAACTGAAGATCGCCATCGCCCTGAGCGAGGCGAATGATGTGGAAGGTGCAAAAGCCCTGCTTGATAAACGCGTTAAGTAACTTGACACTCGCGTAGCAAGGGCTTGGCCTTCAAGTAGCCTGCGTGCATTGCCGGGCTTTAACTTCCGTTCAATTCCGGCGTATCATCATTGTTGCCTATTCCAGAACCAGGTAGATTTTTCGCCATGCAAGTTCAGGCGGAACTCGCTTGGCAAATCCCATCTTGGAAGTCCTCTTCAACTTAGTGTGTTGCTGACCACTAAGATAGTGCATTGATAATAAATGGTTTTTTAACTCAGCTGGCATTGCCCGCTGGCCAGCTATCGTCGCTTCCTCTATAATTATTTGCGAATATAGTGCAATATGTCGCGCTGTTGGTAGAACGCTCGTTCTTTTTCGAGCAGAAAATCATCCTAATTTCCAAACTATAAGCGCATTATGAAACGACGAGATTTAGCAGGCAAGCCATCGAATTTCCATTTCCTTCTCGTACTTTTGCCAGTCGCCCTGCTGTTATTGGCGTTTCCTGCCGAAGCCGCAAATTCTGTCTCCGGTGGTGCGGATTCGATAGCATGGTGGGTATGGCCGCTGGCCTTGTTCGTGGTGTGTTTCTTTTTGGGTATGCTCGCTGTGCCGGCTGGTGTTGGCGGCGGCGTATTGTTCGTGCCTATCGTCGGCAGTTTCTTTCCGTTCCACCTCGACTTTGTGCGTGGCGCCGGTTTGCTGGTGGCAATGGCCAGCGCACTGTCTGCCGGTCCCGCGCTGCTGAAAATTGGAATGGCCAATCTCCGTCTTGCCATGCCGCTCGCACTGGCCGCCTCCATCAGTTCCATTGCCGGCGCAAAGCTGGGCTTGGCTTTGCCTGACAATATCGTGCAAACTTCCCTGGGTGTCACCATACTCGGCATTGCGACCTTGATGGTTTTATCCAAAAAATCCGAGTTTCCGCATGTGCAAAAGCCCGATGCATTGGGCCAGGCATTGGGAATCCACGGCATATTCCACGATACGATCTCCGGCAAGAACATCCCCTGGCAAGTCCACCGAACCCCGGCAGGCCTGGTGCTGTTTCTGATTATCGGATTCCTCGGCGGCCTTTTTGGCGTTGGCGCGGGTTGGGCCAACGTGCCGGGATTGAACCTGCTGCTGGGTGTGCCGCTGAAGGTGGCCGCAGGCACGTCCAGCATGATTTTGTCCATGGCCAGTTCCTCCGCCACATGGTATTACCTCGATAACGGCGCAATTCTGCCCATCATAGCCGTGCCTTCGGTGGTCGGCATGATGATCGGCGCGCGTATCGGCGCGCATCTGTTGACCATACTCAAGGCGTCGGTGATCCGCAAAATGGTTATCGGCATATTGCTGTTTGCGGGAGTGCGCACGCTGCTCAAAGGTCTCGGAATCTGGATTTAAGGAGTAATGATGGAACCGGAAATCAAACAACCTGAAGAACAATTGCCCTACGCCGAGGTAATGCACTGGAGTACGCTGGCCGGCTTCATTGTGCTGATTGTCTCTTTTGTCGCCTACATGCTCAACTGGCTGCCCGCATATGTGCCGCTGGAACAGTTGCCACACCTGTGGAACCTGCCCACGGCAGAATATCTCAAGGCAACCGGCACTCCAATCGGATGGAGTTGGCTGTTCATGATGGGCAAGGGTGATTTCGCCAGCCTGCTCGGCATCGCAATTCTGTCCGGCAGCTCGATCGCCTGCATCGTGGCGATCATACCCGCCTACATCAGAGAAAAAAATATCACTTATATTGCCATCTGCGTTCTGGAAATAGCTGTCCTGCTGATATCGGCATCGGGTGTCTTCAGCAATCATTGATTGAAGGAATAAACATGAGCCATCCTTTTGAGCGCATCCTGCTGGCTACTGAGCATTCCGAGTTCGACAGCGGCTCGGAGCGCGTTGCATTCGACCTGGCCCGGCGCTGCAACACCCCGCTTGCAGCGGTGTTCCCGGTGTTGAGCAATCCCGAATACGAGGTCATCGCACCGCAACTTGCCGAGCATGCCGAACAGGAAGCTGCCGCCAATATTAAAATGCTGTATGAAGCGGCGGCCATCGCGGGCGTACAACTTGAGGTCAGCGCAAGGCGCGGAGCGGAACCCTATCGCGAGATCGTGCAGGAAGCGGCTGATCGCCAGTCTGACCTGATCGTGATACGCCGCCGCGGCAAACGCAGTTTTCTGTCCAATCTGCTTATCGGCGAGATGGTCAGCAAAGTGGTGGGACATTCACCCTGCAATGTGTTGTTTGTGCCGCGTGAAGCACAGTTGTGGTCGCACGGAATACTGGCTGCGGTCGACAACTCGCCGAATGCAGAACATATCGCCCATGTTGCTGCCCAAGTGGCGCTGCAGTGCGGGTTGCCACTTACTTTGGTCGGCGTGATCAGCCATGACACAGATGCCCTTCGCATCATGACCGAAAGAACAATAGGGCACGTTCTCGCCATCACTTCTTCAGTCGGGGTGAATGCGCAAAGCCGCATTCTGGTCGGGAAACCTTTTGAACAGATACTGAACGCCGCCAGGGAAATATCGGCTGACCTGATCGTCGTCGGGCGCCACGGCGAAAGCAACCTGATCCGCACTCCTTTCGGCGGCACTACACACAAGGTTGGCGGTCTGGCGGATGTCCCCGTGCTGGTTGTGCGCGGATAATCTGTTCTTGCCGGCTGGCATCTAGCATATCCGCGGCAGCGGGTCGTCCTCCAGCTCTTCCAGCATCCGTTCGCCGCCCAGTTCGGTTTCCAGCACGACATGAGCGCGTCCCCCATTGACTTTGCCGATGATCGCGGCATCGCGTCCCTGCGGCAGTGCCTGCCAGCGCGCCAGCGCATCATTCGCCTGTGCCGCCTCGACCACCGCCACGACCCGCCCTTCGCAGGCGAGGTACATCGCATCGTAGCCGAGTATTTCGCATACCGACGTGACCTGCTCGCGCACCGGGATGGATGGCTGATGCAAACGCACCTGCAATTTTGTCGCGCGGCAGATTTCGTGCATCACCGTGGCCAGGCCGCCGCGCGTCGGGTCGCGCATGAAGCGCAGGCCACTCAACGGCAGCAGCGCCTGCGTCAGTGGCAGCACGCTGGCCGCATCGGACAGCAATTCGCCATGCAGACCGAACTGTTCCCGCGCCAGCATCACCGCGATGCCGTGGTCACCCACCGGCCCGCTGACCAGCACCGCATCGCCGGACCGGACACGATCGAGTCCGAGCTGTAAATATTTTGGCCGTACGCCGATGCCGGTAGTGGAGAGATACAGGCCGCCGCCTTCGCCGCGCCGCACCACCTTGGTGTCGCCCGCCACCACCGCGATGTTGGCTGCACGCGCGGCATCGGCCAGGCTGATGACAATGCGCTCCAGTTGCGCGATCTCGAATCCTTCCTCGATGAAGGCGCTCAGCGTCAGGTAATGCGGCACGGCGCCCGACACTGCGAGATCGTTCACCGTGCCGTGCACCGCGAGCGAACCGATGGTGCCGCCGGGAAACTCCAGCGGCTGGACGGTGAAGCCGTCGGTGGTTACCATGATTTCGCCATCCAGCGCGGGCAGTGCCGCAGCATCCACATTCACATTGAGCAGCGGGTGGGCGAGATGGTGCGCGAACAATTTCTCGATCAGCTCGCGCATGTAATGCCCGCCATTGCCGTGGGCGAGGCCTATATGAGTGTCATCCATTCCGGCAGGTTGCCTCTATCAATTGGCCGAACGCCAGGCCGCCGTCGTTGCATGGCGTTTGTTGCGGCAGGTACGCCTCGAATCCGGCAGCTGCCAGTTGCTGCAACGCCAGCTCGGCCAGCAGTTTGTTCTGGAACACGCCGCCGGTCAAACCCACCGCGTCGAATGGCGTGCGTGCGTTGATATATTGTGCCTGTTTGACGATGCAATGCGCCAGGCTCAGGTGGAACTGCATCGCACGCTGTGCCACCGGTACTTCGTCGCGGCGCAATGCATGCAGCAGCGGCGTCCAGTCGGCGACGAGCAATCCATTTTCGTTTTCATGCAGCGGTATCTCTATCGCTCCGATATCCCCATGCGCGGCAGCTTCCAGCAGCATCGGCCCTTGTCCCTCAAAGCTTGCGGTATCGCACAAACCGAGCAGGCTGGAAGCCGCATCGAACAATCGGCCCGCCGCAGTCGTGGCCGGCGTATTCAGTCCATGCTCCCACGCGCTTTTCAGCAGCACCGCATCGCGCACGGAAGAATGCCAGTCCAGGCCGCTTTCCCAGCACAGTGCCGCAGCGGAACGCCACGGTTCGCGTCCGGCACGTTCCCCGCCCGGCAGCCGGAACGGTTTGAAACTGGCGGCGCGCTGCCACGCACCGGGACGACCCAGCAGCGCCTCTCCGCCCCACAAAGTTTCGTCCTCGCCCAGGCCCACGCCATCCCAGGTGAATACCAGAAGTTTCTTTTTCAGACTGGCTTCGAATGCCAGAGCCGATGCATGGGCATGATGGTGTGGCACGCGATACAGCGGCAATCCCTGTTTTTCTGCCCAGCGGCTGCTGGTGTAGCCGGGATGCGCATCGCAGACGACGGCCTGAGCTTTGACGCCATACAGTTGCTGC
>CAZCKZ010000030.1:0-10329 GCA_964499395.1 uncultured Gallionella sp.
GCCCAGGCTCGCTGCCGCCAGCACCACCAGATTACGTTGAGCCGGATCGCGCTGCGCCAGATCCGATTTCACCTCGCTTGCCGGCAGCAAATCCGACTGGTTGCGCACTTCCACATAATCCACCGACCAGCCTCTTGCAACAAGATTTTCGACCGCCTGTTGCTGCAATCGTTCAACATTACGCTCGCCCTGCAGCAAGGCCTGGCGCAGCTCCTGTAGCGTCTGGTACAGGAAAATAGCCTCGCCCCGCTCCAACTCGTTCAAATACTGGTTGCGCGAACTCAGCGCCAGACCATCCACCGCTCGCACGGTCTCCCCGCCAACAATACGCACCGGCATATTAAGTTGTGCAACCATCTGGCGGATGACGTGCAATTGCTGATAGTCCTTCTTGCCGAACACTGCGACCTGCGGCTGCACGATGTTCAACAACTTCAGCACCACCGTCGCCACGCCGCGAAAATGCCCTGGACGGCAAGCACCTTCCAGCTCGTTGGCGATCGGAGGCGGCTCGACGAACACATTCTGATGCACGGGATACATCTCGTTGACCGACGGCGCAAACACCACGTCAGCCAACCCCTGCAATTTTTCGCAATCCGCTTCCAGCGTGCGCGGATACCTGTCGAAATCCTCGTTCGGTCCGAATTGCAACGGATTGACGAAAATGCTCGCCACCACGCAACTGCCCTGCTCGCGCGCAAGGCGCATCAGGTTGAGATGCCCCCCGTGCAGGTTACCCATGGTCGGCACAAAAGCGATTGCGCTTTCATGTGCAAGTCGTGCGCGCAATTCGGCAATGGTCAAGACGACCTGCATCAGAAACCGTGTTTCTGCGACGGGAATGTGCCCGCCCTTACTTCGGCAACATAACTCGCTACCGCTGCTGCAATACTTGGGGCATCCTGCATGTAATTCTTGACAAAGCGCGCCTTCTTGCCTGGATAGACGTCCAGCATGTCGTGCAGCACCAGTACCTGACCGGAACACGCAGCGCCCGCACCGATGCCTATGGTCGGTATGGTCAGTTGCGAAGTGATTTCTTCGGCCAGCAACGCGGGAATAGCTTCCAGCACGATCATGCCCGCGCCGGCATGTTCGAGTGCCACCGCATCGGCCAGCAGCTTTTGCGCCGCAGCGGATTCCTTTCCTTGCACCCGGTAGCCGCCGAGCTGGTGCACTGATTGCGGGGTCAGTCCGATATGCCCGCACACCGGGATGCCGCGTTCGGTGAGGAAGCGCACTGTCCCGACCATAGCCTCGCCGCCTTCCAGCTTGACCATCTGCGCGCCCGCCGCCATCAACTGCGCAGCGTGGGCACAGGTTTCCTGCGGACTGACCTGGAAAGTACCGAATGGCATGTCGCTGACGATGAATGCCTGTTTCGAGCCGCGCGCGACACAGCCGGTGTGGTACACCATGTCGGCCAGCGTAACGGGCAGCGTGGTTTCATTCCCCTGCAACACCATACCGAGCGAATCGCCGACCAGCAGCACGTCTACGCCCTGGGATTCCAGCAATGCAGCAAAGCTCGCGTCATAGCAGGTCAGCACGGCGATCTTCTCGCCTTTTCCGCACATGGTTTGCAATTTGGTCAGCGTAGTGCGCATCAATTCCCCCTGCTAAAAAATTCGCGCGGCCCGCGCATCTCTTCGATACGTTTCAACAACAAGGTGAAATCCTCGTCACCATCGACAAAATTCAGATGTTCGCTGTTTACCATCAGCACCGGAGCCGAATCGTAATGATAGAAGAAATCGCTGTAGCTTTGTGACAGGCGCAGCAAATAGCTTTCACTGATACCGAGCTCATATGGCTGCGCCCGGCGATATACGCGTTCGGCCAGCGTCTCTGGCGCGGCCTGCAAATAAATCACCAGGTCCGGCACGGGCGCCTGCAATTGCAAAGACCGGTAAATCTGCTGGTACAGCGCAAATTCCTCTTCATTCAGATTGAGGCGAGCAAACAGCGGGTCCTTGTCGAACAGATAGTCTGCCACGGTGCTCCCGCGAAACAGGTCCATTTGGGCAAGGTCGCGCACTTCGTTGCCGCGCTGGAACAGGAAAAACAATTGGGTCGCCAGCGCATATCGCGGCGGATCCTGGTAGAACCGGGCAAGAAAGGGATTTTCATCCGGCTTTTCCAGCAGCGTGGCAGAGCCGATGTGCTGGGCGAGACGATGGGCAAGACTGGTCTTGCCGACGCCTATCGGCCCTTCCACTACGACGTAGCGATATCTGTCAAACAGCATTGCGTATCCTGTCCAATACTTGATCCCGGCACTTTTCAAGGGCCAGTTCCGCCTTTCCGACTCCGGGTATGCTGATATCCGGCGCAATCTCCAACAAGGGTTGCAACACAAATGCGCGCATGTGCATCTGCGCATGCGGGATGGTCAGGCCATGCTCGTGCAATTGCACATCGTCATACAACAGCACATCCATATCCAGTGTGCGCGGCGCGTTGCGAAAAGTGCGCTCGCGGCCGTGCTGATGTTCGATGCACAAAAGCGCATGTAACAGTGCTTGCGGCGTTAAATCCGTCTCTATTTTCGCAACTGCGTTCACGAAATCGGGCTGAATTCGGAAATCGGGCAGATCTGGACAATCCAACGGGGCACTGCAATATAACGAAGACCTGGCTGCCAATCGCGTGCCGGGCAACTCATCAAGCTCAGCGAATGCACGCTGCAACTGGCTGCGCGGATCTTCAAGATTGCTGCCGAGTCCGATAAAGGCGATGTGAGGCATTACTATGAAAGCTGTTTCCAGCGTTTATGCTGACTGCTCATTCGCGGCCAATTCAACACCGACTGCCGCTTCAGGTTTTTTGCGCGGTTTGCGGCGGCGGCGTTTCTTTTCGCCGCCGGTTTCCGGCTGCAACATTTCAGCCTGGCGCTCGGCACTGGCATCCTGGAATTCGTCCCACCACAAGCCAAGCTGGTCATCCATTTCTCCGCTGGCACAGCGCAACAACAGAAAGTCGAATCCGGCCCGGAAGCGCGGATGTTCGAGCAGGCGGAACGGACGCTGTCCGGCGCGTTGCTCGAAGCGCTGCTGCATCAGCCAGATTTCTTTCATCACCGCATCCTGGCGATGCGGAATGGCGAGTTGCGCCCTTTGCCTGGCCAGCACCTCATCCATCGCCTCGTGCATTGCACCCACCGGGCGCAGGCCTTGCTGAATGCGCAGATTCCACGCTGCCAGCACCTCATGCCACAACAATGCGGCAAACAAAAATGCAGGAGAAACGGTTTTGTCCTGACTGAGGCGCTCGTCTGTATTGCGCAACGCCAGCATGATGAACTTTTCCCCTATCGGCTGTTCCCAAATCACGTCCAGCAAAGGCAAAAGTCCATGATGCAGATTCATTTTGCGCAACTGCTGGATGCATTCCAGCGAATGGCCGGACAACAGCATCTTCAGAACCTCGTCGAGCAGGCGCGCCTTCGGCACGTTGTCGAGCAGGGATTTCATTCTGGCGATCGGCGCGGCGGTTGCCGCATCCAGTTTGATACCCAGCTTTGCGGACAGGCGCACCGCGCGAAGCATGCGCACCGGGTCTTCGCGGTAACGCACCGCCGGATCGCCGATGATGCGCAACAGGCGATTGCGGGTATCGGCATAGCCGCCGTGAAAGTCGTAAATCTCCTGTGTTGCCGGATCGTAGAACAGCGCGTTGGCGGTAAAATCCCGCCGCGCGGCATCCTGCTCCTGATCTCCGAATTCGTTGTCGCGCAGCAGGCGGCCATGCTCGTCGGTCTGCGCATCTTCGGCTTCGATCATGCGGCGGAAGGTGGACACCTCGACCACTTCCTCGCCAAACATCACATGCACCAGCCTGAAGCGCCTTCCGATGATGCGCGCGCGGCGAAATATGCTGCGCACTTCTTCCGGCGTCGCATCGGTCGCGATATCGAAATCCTTGGGCGTGCGATCAAGCAACAGGTCGCGCACCGCACCGCCGACCACGTAGGCATGATAGCCGGCCGCCTGCAAACCGTCGGTGACTTTCAGCGCGCCGTAGCTGATCTGCTCGCGGGCCACGCCATGCAGCCTGAACGGGATCACCCGTGCATTCCCCGCCGATCTGGTTCCGGCGGACTTGTGAAATACACGCTTGAAGAGTTTTTTAATCATGCAACCTTAAAATGTAAAATGCAGCGCCGTTGCGCAAAGATGATGGATTATACAGCCCCGAATAAAAACGCGCCTTGCGGCGCGTCTTTATTGGAGCGAATAGACCCTGACCCTTCAGGCAGGAGCGCATGAATTATAGCCAAGCCGACAAATTTCAACATAAAGCTTTTCGGCGTGACTCTTATACCGACAAGCCCCTGACCCAATGACTGTATATCCGTTCCGCCACGCTATTCAAACGAGGCAGCTTGTCGATCATTTGCAGTTTCATCTCGTTTGCCGATTGCACTGCCGGACTATTGCTTGACGCGATTTCACCGGCGCCTTCCGTACTCCAGACAGCGATCATTTCAGCGGTCATTTCAACATGACATTGCATCGCGATATGCTTGCCGATGGCATAGGCCTGATTGGCGCAATATGCGCTGGACAGCAGATGCGTCGAGCCTTGCGGCAGACTGAAGGTTTCACCATGCCAGTGGAAAGCGGAGAAGTACTGATTATCGCCGAACCAGTCGCGCGCGGTATTGTTATCCGATACCCGCACCTCGCCCCAACCAATCTCCTTGACCGGGTTGCGGGTCACCTCAGCGCCCAATGCCTTGGAGATCAGTTGCCCGCCCAGACAATGTCCCATCAGTGGAATATCTTTGGCGACTGCATCGCGGATCAATGCCAACACCTGCGGTATCCACGGCAGATCATCATTGACACTCATCGGTCCGCCCATGAAAACCAGCCCTGAATAAGCCGAAGCATCCTGCGGGACGGCGTCGCCCGCATCGATCGCGATCAGTTGCCAGGGAATTTGACGCTTATCGAGAAAATGAGCGAGGTAGCCGGGACCTTCTGTGACGTTATGGCGAAAAATGGCGACGGATTTCATGTCATGTTGGGGCGTATTGCCATACACCCCTACAGTGTCTTGTCCCGCTCGATCAGCGCATACGCCGAGTGGTTGTGTATCGACTCGAAGTTCTCCGACTCGACCACATAGGCATCGATGCGTTTATCTGCATCCAGCACCGCCGCCACATCGCGCACCATGTCCTCGACGAATTTCGGATTGTCATATGCTAGCTCGGTGACGAATTTTTCGTCGGGACGTTTCAGCAGGCCGTACAACTCGCAAGAGGCCTGTTCTTCCGCGATGCGGATCACGTCTTCGATCCAGACGAATTCGTTGGTGCGTATTGAAAGCGTGACATGCGAACGCTGGTTATGCGCGCCGCGCTCGGAAATCTTCTTCGAACACGGGCATAAACTGGTGACCGGCACCAGCACTTTCATCGTGATACGCTGCTTTCCGTTTACCGTTTCGCCGATCAGGGTGACATCATAATCGAGCAGGCTTTGTACCCCCGATACCGGGGCTGTCTTGTTCACGAAATATGGAAAACTCATTTCGATGTATCCTGACTTCGCTTCCAGACGTGTCACCATCTCGCCCAAAATTTTCTCGAACGATTCCACCGAGATTTCGCGTTCATGCTGGTTCAGAATCTCGACAAAGCGCGACATGTGCGTGCCCTTGAAGTTGTGCGGCAGATGCACGTACATATTGAAAGTCGCAACGGTGTGCTGCACACCGACGCTTTTATCCTTTACCTTCACCGGATGGCGTATGCCCTTGATGCCGACCCGATCGATCGCAAGACGGCGCGTGTCATGTGAACTTTGCACGTCAGGAATAAAATCTGGCTTGGGACTATTCATGGCTGACTTCCTCATGGTTTAAGTTATCGGAATATTATAACCAATCCCGACAAGATTAGTGGGTTAATTTATTTTTAATCATCCGAATCAAACCATTGGCATCCAGGCCGCAACCTGCCAGCATTTGCGCATGGTCGCCCTGCTCGATGAACTGGTCCGGCAAACCGAGTTGCAGCAGCGGAATCGCGATGTCATGCAGTTGCAAACATTCAGCCACCGCGCTGCCCGCCCCGCCCTGCACGGTATTCTCTTCCACCGTCACCAGCAACTCGTGTTCACGCGCCAGGCGCAATACCAATTCGGCATCCAGCGGCTTGACGAAACGCATGTTCGCCACTGTCGCGTCAAGTTGCTCGGCTGCTGCCAGCGCGGGTGCCAGCATCGTGCCGAATGCCAGGATCGCCACCCGTTTGCCTTCGCGGCGCAACTCACCCTTGCCGATGGGCAATGCACTCATTTCCGGATTGACAGCCACCCCGGGGCCTGTGCCGCGCGGATAACGCACCGCACTCGGGGTGTTCAACTGCATGGCGGTATACAACATCTGGCGGCATTCGTTTTCGTCTGCCGGCGCCATCACCGTCATGTTCGGGATACAACGCAAATATGAAAGGTCGAAGCTGCCCGCGTGCGTTGCACCGTCCGCGCCGACCAGACCGCCGCGATCAATCGCCAGCACCACCGGCAGATGCTGGATCGCAATGTCGTGGATAAGCTGATCGTAAGCGCGCTGCAGAAAAGTCGAGTAGATCGCCACCACCGGTTTGTAACCATCGCAGGCCAGACCGGCGGCAAAGGTCAGCGCATGTTGTTCGGCGATACCGACATCGAAATAGCGCTCCGGAAAGCGTTCGGCAAATTCCGCCATTCCCGAGCCTTCGCTCATCGCGGGTGTAATCCCGACCAAACGATCGTCCTGCACGGCCATATCGCACAGCCACTGGCCGAACACCTGGGTGTAAGTCGGCTTGCTCGATTCCTTGGCAACAATGCCCTGGGTTCTGTCGAATTTGCTCACGCCGTGATACAGCAGGCAATCCTCCTCGGCCAGCGCATACCCCTTGCCCTTTTGCGTGACGATATGCAGAAACTGCGGCCCTTCGAGTTTGCGGATATTTTTCAGCGTATCCAGCAACACATCCAGATCATGCCCGTCGATAGGGCCAATGTAATTGAAGCCGAATTCCTCGAACAATGTACCGGGGATCACCATACCCTTGAAATGTTCCTCGGCGCGTTTGGCGAATTCCAGCACCGGCGGCATACCCTTCAACACCTTCTCGCTGCCGCGCCGCATCGCCGCATAAAATCGCCCCGACATCAGTCTGGCCAGATAATTGTTCAGCGCGCCGACCGGCCGCGAAATGGACATATCGTTGTCGTTGAGGATGACCAGCAGGTTCGCATCCAACGCACCGGCATTATTCAGCGCCTCGAAGGCCATACCGCCGCTCATCGCGCCGTCGCCGATGATCGCCACGGCCCGGCGCTCGGAACCCTGCAATTGCGCCGCTACCGCCATGCCCAGCGCAGCCGAGATCGATGTGCTGGAATGCCCGGTGCCGAAGGTGTCATACGGACTTTCTTCACGCTTCGGAAAGCCGGAGATGCCCCCGGTCATGCGCAAGCGGCTCATCGCCTCGCGCCGGCCGGTCAGTATCTTGTGCGTATAGGTCTGGTGCCCCACATCCCAGACCAGCTTGTCATCCGGGGTGTCGTAGATGTAGTGCAGCGCGATCGTCAATTCGACCGTGCCCAGATTGGAAGACAGATGTCCGCCGGTCTTGCTGACCGACTCGACCAGAAATTCGCGCAACTCGCTCGCCAGTTGCGGCAATTGATCACGATCCAGGGCACGCAATTCGTCAGGATTATTGATGGTATCAAGCAGTGTATACATCAGAATTTTCTCAGCACGATGAAGTCGGCAAGTTCGCGCAGGCGCTGTGCGGAATCGCCGAAACCGGCCAATGCCTCCAACGCTTCCCGGTGCAACCGTTGCGCCATGTCTCGCGCGTCATGTATGCCGAGCAGGCTGACGTAAGTCGGCTTGGCGTTATCCGCATCCTTGCCCGCCGTTTTTCCCAGCGTCGCAGTATCCGCTTCGCAGTCCAGCACGTCGTCCACGACCTGGAATGCCAAGCCTATCAGCTTGCCGAAACGATCAAGTTTATCCAGTTGCGCCGATGAGACCGTACCGCAGTAGGCTCCCAGCAGAATCGCCGCACGAATCAACGCGCCGGTCTTGTGGATGTGCATGAATTCCAGTTCGGGTAGCGTAAGGGACTTGCCCACACTGGCGAGATCTATCGCCTGCCCGCCCGCCATGCCGCGCGAGCCCGTGGCCATCGCCAGCAATTTGATCATTTCCAGTTGACGCTGCGCGTCATCGTTCAAACGATGTTCCGCGAGCAGTTGAAACGCCAGCGTTTGCAGGCTGTCGCCGACCAGCAACGCGGTCGCCTCGTCATATTGAACGTGACAAGTCGGCTTGCCGCGGCGCAACACGTCGTTATCCATGCACGGCATGTCGTCATGCACCAGCGAATAGGCGTGGATCAACTCGACCGCCGCAGCGGCAATATTCAAACGGTCCGCTGTTGCACCCGCCAGTTCGCCCGCTGCAAAAGCCAGCAACGGCCGCACGCGCTTGCCGCCATCCAGCACCGCGTAGCGCATCGCTTCATGCAATCGCTTGGGGGCGGCTTCCGCACGCGGCAACAACTCGCCCAGCACATCCTCGAAACGCACCTGCTGCGCGGCGATCCAGCTCTGAAAATCAGCGTGCATCAGTCCTGTCCGGACCCGCTGCTGCCGGGAAAATCTTTCAGCATGCCTTCTTCGAGTACACGCACCTGCGCCTGCGCATCTTCGAGACGCGTGCGGCAGAACGACAACAGTTCTGCACCGCGCTTGTAAGCAGCCAGCGAATCTTCCAGCGACAACTTCCCCGCCTCCATGTCGGCGACGATTTTTTCCAGCTCTGCCATTGCCGACTCAAAGTCCGCCGCTTTTTGCGATTTACCAGCCATAAGAACCTTTACTTGTGAATGACGTCAAATTTAAATTCTGATCGGGGATGAGGCGCACGAATAGTTTTATTGCGCATCATTTGTTTCATATGCAAGCGCTAAAGCTTGTTGATCAACACCGTAGGGTGAAGGGTATATATTTACTGAAGCATCCTTGCGAAAAGTGGTCATTTTACCCAACCCACTCCGACACGGCCAATTTTTGTTGCCCCACAAATTAAATTCGGGGACAATCCCTACTCCATCGCAACGCACATACATTCACGGCATGTCCGATATCGCCAACATTCACCAGCTCACCCGGGTTCCAATCCAGCCGCCGCTCAGATGGTACTTCGACTCCAAAGCACTGGAAGTCGAACAGCACCTGCTGTTCGAACAAGGTCCGAATTACGTCGGCCATGAACTGATGGTGCCGAACCAGGGTGACTACCATGTGCTGGAAGGTGGGGCGCAAATACTGGTGCGCAACCGGAACGGCGTGGAGTTGCTCAGCAATATCTGCCGTCATCGCCAGGCAATCATGCTGGAAGGCCGGGGCAACATGCAACACATCGTTTGCCCGCTGCACCGCTGGACTTACAAGACCGATGGCGAACTGCTCGGTGCGCCGCACTTCCCGCAGAATCCCTGTCTGAACCTGAACAAATCGCCGCTGCAAAACTGGAACGGCCTGCTGTTTGCAGGCAAGCGCGATATTGCAAAAGATCTGGCCAGGGTCAGTGTGATGCAAGACCTCGATTTCTCAGGCTACATGCTGGACCGGGTACAGGTGGACGAATACGCATTCAACTGGAAAACCTTCATCGAAGTGTACCTGGAAGACTACCACGTCGTGCCGTTCCATCCCGGTCTCGGCAATTTCGTGGACTGCGACGACCTCAAGTGGGAATTCGGCGAACAGTACAGCGTGCAGACCGTCGGCATCCGCAACAAGCTGCGCAAGACCGGCAGCGATGCATATGCCAAGTGGCAGGAACAGGTGCTGCGCTATCACGGCGACAAACTGCCCAAGTACGGCGCGATCTGGCTGACCTATTATCCCAACATCATGGTCGAGTGGTATCCCGGCACACTGGTCATCAGCACCCTGGTGCCGCGCGGCCCGGAGGCTTGCACCAACATCGTCGAGTTCTATTACCTCGAGGACATCGTGCTGTTCGAGCGCGAATTCGTGGAAGCCGAGCAAAAGGCCTACAACGAAACGGCGGTGGAAGACGACATCATCTGCCTGCGTATGCACCAGGGACGCAAGTCGTTGTACCAGCGCGGCATCGAGGAACACGGCCCGTACCAGTCGCCCACCGAAGACGGCATGCTGCACTTCCACGAATATCTGCGCCGCAATCTGGCCTCGCATCTGTAAAACAAACCCCAATTTGATGGCGCCGCAGGAAACCGTATCAAACGGTAAAGCAGGTTCATAGTGGCGCGTCTCACCG
>CAZCKZ010000030.1:10339-13273 GCA_964499395.1 uncultured Gallionella sp.
GGACTGATGTTCGGCTGCATGGGTGTGTTCGTCAAACTGGGCGCACCCTACTTTTCGCATATTGAACTGGTGTTCTACCGCTCGTTCTTCGGTCTGCTGCTGGTCTATGCCATCATGCGATCACAACGCGTCAGCCTGGTCACCCTGCACTGGCGCGCCCACCTGTTGCGCGGCATTTCCGGAACGGTCGCGCTCGGATTGTTCTTCTACTGCATCACCGTGCTGCCGCTCGCCACCGCCGTCACGCTCAACTACACCTCACCGCTGTTCCTCACCCTGTTTACGATGGTCGTGTACAAGGACAGATTCCACCTGCCGATGGCTGCCGCGATCGGTCTGGGCTTCTGCGGCGTGGTGCTGCTGTTGCACCCGACCATGCAACGCGAACAGGTGCTGTCCGGCCTGCTTGGACTGGCCTCCGGGCTCCTCGCCGGCATCGCCTATATCAACGTCAAACAGCTCGGTATCCTGGGCGAACCGGCGCTCCGCACCGTGTTCTATTTCACCCTGACCGCTTCGGTCGGCAGCGGCGTGTGGATGCTGTTCGACACGGTGCATGCGATCACCCCGCATGGCCTCGCCATCCTGCTTGGGCTGGGCAGCACCGCGACACTCGCGCAACTTGCAATGACGCACGCTTACCGCACCGGCAACACGCTGGTGGTCGGCAGCCTGGCATACAGCACCATCGTGTTTGCCAGCCTGTTCGGCATGCTGCTGTGGCATGAATTACTGCCGCTGGCCAGTTGGCTGGGCATGGCCCTCATCATCGCGGGCGGTGTGTTAAGCTTATGGTTGACACCCCAACACCCGTCTCCAGAACAATAAATAAGGAGCAGAAAAATGATCACCATCGAACAAACCGAAAAACTCGTCAACGTGGCTGTCCTTGGTGAATTCACCATCGCCGACTTCAAGACTTTCGAAGAGCAAACCCTCTATAAACTGAAATCTCCCGGCGAACTGGATCTTTTGTTCGACCTGCGTGCGATGGTCGGCTACACCCTCGACGTGGCCTGGGAAGAAATCAAGTTCTTCCGCCGCGAACACAACCACGACTTCACCAAGATCGCCGTGGTCACCGACAACCAGTGGATCACCTGGCAGGCTTGGTTGTCGCGTGCCTTCGTTGATGCGGATATACGCGTGTTTACGGATTATGAGGAAGCGCGTGCCTGGGTACAGGGTTGAAGACCAGCGCGTGCCTGGGTACAGGGTGAAGACCTATGGGGAGCAGGTCACTGCTCTACCCATTCAGCCATATTCGGCTCATACCGAACCAGCCGAATCCAACGGACTTTCAGAATGAGGACGGACTGCTGGCGCTGACCGGCATGCAGGGCTCCATACCCACATTGCGAAACCGGCGTGGCTGCCTGCTGTTAAAATAACAGGTCTCCCCGGGAGACCTGGCATCCGGGTAGATTCACCGACCGAAACCTCAAGCTGACCGGAGCTACAACCCGGCCATCGCAACATATTTGATTTCCAGATATTCGTCGATACCATGGTGTGATCCTTCGCGGCCCAGACCGGATTGTTTGACGCCGCCGAACGGCGCCACCTCGTTGGAAATGATGCCGGTATTGACGCCAACCATGCCATACTCGAGCGCTTCCGCAACGCGCCAGATGCGCCCGATGTCGCGGCTGAAAAAGTACGAAGCCAGACCGAATTCGGTGCGATTGGCCAACTCGATGACTTCGTCATCAGTCTTGAAGCGAAACAAGGGTGCAACCGGTCCGAAAGTCTCCTCACGGAATATCATCGAATCCGGATTCACGTCAGCCAGCACGGTAGGCTCGTAATAAGTGCCGCCCAGCGCATGGCGCTTGCCTCCTGCAACCAGGCGGGCACCCTTGGCAATCGCATCAGCGACATGGCTTTCCACCTTGGCAAGCGCCGTAGCATCGATCAACGGCCCCTGCGTCACGCCAGCTGTGAACCCATCCCCCACCTGCAACTGCGCCACGCGAACAGCCAGTTTTTCCGCAAAGGCATCAAACACGCCGTCCTGCACAAACAACCGGTTGGCGCACACACAGGTCTGTCCGGCGTTGCGATATTTGCTGGCGATGGCACCTTCCACCGCCGCATCCAGATCCGCATCGTCGAATACAATAAAGGGGGCGTTTCCGCCCAGTTCAAGCGACAGTTTCTTGATCGTGTCTGCGCTCTGGCGCATCAGAATTCGCCCCACTTCGGTCGATCCGGTAAACGACAGCTTGGCCACCACCGGACTTTCGCATATAGCTGCGCCGATTTGCAGCGCATCACCGGTAATCACCTGAAAAACTCCGCCCGGAATACCGGCCTCTTCGGCCAACACAGCCAGCGCCAGCGCTGACAGAGGGGTTTGCTCGGCTGGCTTGACTATCATCGCGCAGCCTGCCGCCAGTGCCGGCGTGGCCTTGCGGGTGATCATCGCAGCGGGAAAATTCCATGGCGTAATGGCCGCCGTGACGCCAATCGGCTGTTTCAACACAACCAGGCGACGATCATTGAGCGGCGATGGGATCACCTCGCCATACACCCGCCTGGCTTCCTCGGCAAACCACTCGATGAAGCTGGCGCCGTAGGCGATTTCTCCGCGCGCCTCGGCCAGGGGTTTACCCTGCTCCGCGGTCAGAATGCATGCCAAATCTTCCTGATGCAGCATGATCAGTGCGAACCATTTTTTCAGAAGTGCGGAGCGTTCCTTTGCAGTAAGAGCTCGCCACTGTTTTTGTGCCATGGCTGCGGCAGCAATAGCACGCTCGGTTTCAGCGCGTCCCATGAGTGGCGCCTGAGCCACGGTTTCTCCGCTTGCCGGGTTTCTGACATCGAATGTTGCGCCGGAATCGGCACCTGTCCAGTTCCCGCCCAGCCAAGCCGATGCCTGCCTGAGGAGTGACGGATAATTCAACTTGATAGACATAAATTCTCCAGACTGGA
>CAZCKZ010000031.1:0-10497 GCA_964499395.1 uncultured Gallionella sp.
ACCGCCTGCAGCTTGGGCTGCACCACGCGCAACAGGTAATCGGTAATGTTATTGGACGGCAGTTGCTTGCTCGAGAAACCGATATACATCGCATCAAGGGTCTGGCCGATGCTGATTTTCATTACCGGTTTTTGCGTTTGCGGAGGCAACTGGTTGAGCACTGAACTGATCTGAGCATTCATCTCTGTCAGTGCCTTGTCCGAATCGTAATTCAGCTTCAGGGTCACGGTGATCTGGCTGCTGCTGTTGGTGCTGGTCGAGGACATGTAGTCGATGCCATTGACCTGGGCGATCGCATTTTCCAGCGGCGTGGTGATGAAGCCGGCAACCAGTTCGGGATCGGCGCCCGCATAGATCGTGCTCACCGTGATCACCGCATTCTGCGTGCGCGGAAACTGAAGCACCGGCAGGATGCCGAACGAGCGCAGCCCAAGCACCAGCAGCACCAGACTGATAACAATGGCCAATACCGGCCGCCGGATGAATAGATCGGTAAATTTCATTGCGGCTGTTCCGTGTTATTCATCCTTGGGTTGGGGATTAGGCTCGTTGCTCGGCTGGATATCGTTGTTGATCGTAACGGGGGAACCGTTGTGCAGCTTGACCTGGCCTGCAGTCACCACGACGTCTCCCTCCTTGACTCCCTTGAGCACGGCCACCTGATCGCCGCGCGTATCGCCGGTCGTGACAAACACCTGCTTGACGATCAGTTTCGGCTTGCCCTTGTCGTCCGTACCCTGCTGCTCGGCCAGAAACACGATGTTTCCATACGGGTTATAGGTGACGGCAGTTTGCGGGAGTGTGATATAGCGCTGCGGCTTGCCGGTGGAGATGTCCACGGTTGCGTACATGCCGGGCAGCAGCCGGTGCTGCGGGTTTTTCAGTTCCGCCCTCACCTTCACGTTGAGCGTGCCCGTATCCACCTCGGGATTGATCACTGAAATTTTTCCGTCAAATTGCTCGCCAGGGTAAGCATCGGTGCTGGCCGACACCTTCTGCCCGGCATGTATCATGCTGATATTCTGCTGCGGCACTGAAAAATCCAGATAGATCGGATCCAGTGCCTGCAACGATACTACCGGCGTTCCGGCATTCAGATATTGCCCCACGCTCACCTGGCGGATACCGACACGACCCGAAAATAACGCGTGGATGTACTTCTTGTTCACCATTGCCTGCTGTTCCACCACGGCAGCATCAGCCTGCATCAGATTCGCCTTGTCGATGTCCAGCACCTGCTGGCTGACCGCCTTGAATTCGAATTGCTGTTTGTCGCGCTCAAAAGTGGTTTTGGCCAGCGCGGAAGCCGCCTGGAGCGAGTGCAGCCTGGCAATGTCGCTATCGGCAACCAGTTCCACCAGCACCTTTCCTTTCTTGATATCCTCACCCTGCTTGAAATTGAGGGCGGCAACGGTGCCGGACACCTCCGGGCTGACCTCGACGCCATTTATCGCACGCAAGCTGCCTACCGCTTCCAGTTGCGGCAGCCATTCCTGATAGCCGGCATTGATGGTTGAAACCGTTTGTGGAGCGTTTCCCATGGAGGACATGAATTTTTTCATCATGTGTCCCTTGAACGCCTGGAAGCCGAATATGCCGCCGAATACCGCACCGGCCAAAACGAGCATGATCACCATTCGTTTTGTCATTGTAGCTGTCTCCGTTTTAACTGCTGCTGGTTGGTTGCGTAATTCATTGTTTATCTGCTCCTGATTGTTGGTGCACAGCCTGGCCTGACCCATCGTCACGATTCCACCAACCTCCGCCCAGTGACTGGAACAAGGCGGCAGTATCGGCATAACGGGTGGCACGTGCCTGCGTCAGCGCGATCCGGGTCTGCTGATACGCCTGCTGGGCGTTTAGCAATGCCAGATAACTGGCCGCACCGATCTGGTATTGTTTGCGCGTGATGTCAAGACTGTCGGCTGCGGATTGCGCAGCCGACATCCGGGCTTGAAAGATATTGTTATCGGACTGCAATGCGTCCAGCACATTGGCCACGTCCTTGAAAGCCGACAACACGACGCTGCGATATTGCGCAGCCGCCGCATCGTAAGCGGCAACAGCAGCACGGCGCTGGTGCAGCAGCGTGCCGCCGTGGAAAATCGGTTGAACCAGACCGGCACCGACGCTCCATATCCCCGCTCCCGCTGTAAACAGGCTGCCGGCACTGTTGGCAACTGAGCCGGCGTTGCCGGTGAGGGTGAGTTGCGGGAACATGTTGGCAGTGGCCACGCCGATCTGGGCACTGGCGGCATGCAATTGGGACTCCGCCGCACGGATATCGGGGCGCTGCTCGACCAGCTTGGAGGGTAGGCTTACCGGCAATTCCTTCGGGAGTTGCAGCATTTCAAGATCAAACGCTGCCACCCCGTTTTCGCTGGGGAAATAGCCGGCGAGCGCGGCCAGTTGATTGCGGATCTGCGCAAGTTGTTTTTCCAGCAGCGGCAAATTGGCGCGGGTTTGCGCCAGCGCGGTTTTTTGCGCCAGCACGCTGGATTGTGAAACCCCGCCCACGCTGTATTGCTTCTGCAGCATATCAAGCTGCTGGCCTTCGGCGTCAATGATCTCGCGGGTTGCCGCAATCTGCGCGCGCAGCGAAGCTTCCTGCACTGCCGTGGTCACCACATTCGAAGTCAGCGTCAGATAGGCACTTTCAAGCTGGAAGCGCTCAAACTCTTGTTGCGCCTCCACAGATTCCAAACCCCTGCGGGCTATGCCAAACAGGTCTATGCCATATGAAACGCTGACCGAAGCGTTATAGAGCGTAAACAATGAGCCCGGGGTATTCTGGCCATTCTGGGCGCCGCTGGTACGTTGCCGGACGACCGAACCGTTGGCATTGACGTCGGGAAACAGCCTGCCATCAGCCGCATAGACATTTTCCTGCGCCTGCCGCAATGTGGCCTGTGCCGCCTGCAGATTGGGATTGGACTTCAGCGCGCGTTCTACCAGCCGGTTCAGGGCCGGCGAATGGAACAGCGCCCACCACTGTGCAGGAATATCCCGGCCTTCCTCGAACTGCTGTGCTTGGCCGGCGGCATCTGCCGAAAAAGGGTGGGCTGATAGCGGCTCAGCGGTATAACCTTTCACGGAAGGAGGCGCCGGCTTTTGGAAATCGGGCCCCACGGCACAACCGGACATCAGCACAGCAACGGCAGAAACGACAGCAAGATTTTTTATCGGCTTATTCACAGTTTAGTTATCGAATCACACACAATGTAACGTTACGAATCTTAAGTACCTACGTAGATGCTCTTGATCTTGATGCAATCCATCACGCCGTTAACCCTGACATCCCATTCATCCAGTCTTTTCAACCCACACACCGCTTGCCTAGGCGGAGCTTAGGTCGAAACGTATGATGCAATTCAAGCCGGCGATTCTATAGCAGCTATTCTCGAATCAACAAGAACATTATTAACCTATTTAAATTGTGGAAAAGACGTGATTTTCCGGTAACTGCACAACGCCTCTCATCCGATAATACCGGCAACAACGAGACTTGGACTTCGCCAGTAAGTTCACCGCGTGCCGGGTAATCTTTCGCAATGGCAAAGTCGATTGGACCCAGCAGTCCCTGAAACTGCGGCCGCGCGAAGGACATAATCCGAATCGAGCCGAATACAGTGTGCCGACCTCACATCCTGTCACTCCTCTGTCGCATCAGCGGCGTCCCGCTTGCTCTTTCCGCAACAGCCACGCATCCCGGCCTGGAATTTCTCGCGCTCTTCCGGGGTCATCTGTTCGAGGCGCTTGTGATGCCAGCGTCCATGACAGCCGTGCCCGCGGAATCCGCCAAACAAAATCCTGCTCAACACCAGCAATCCCATGGCTTGCAGATAACTGATCTCAAAGGCACCGGCGAACAGTGTCGGCATCAGCCAGTTCCACAATGCCATCACCACCCAGCCCAGTGCCGCGAGGCCGATCACTACCAGCATCCCGATCTTCCAGCATTTCGATTTACAACAGCTCATACCCAATTGATTTCTCCTTTACAGATTGAATTCGTGATGGATAGCGCAGCCCGCGCTAAACGGTTCGGTGATGCGTTTGTTTTGATCAGCCGGCAGCGCGTGCAAGCCAGTATCGTATCCATACCGGTGAAGACGATACACGGACGAGAATATTGTGCGGATAGTCAGAAAGCAGAATGAAAAGAGCAATTTTTCCGGCACGAGCAGATATTGTGATTTGCGACCATTTAACCGCGCGCAAGCTGGCCGGCCAAAAACAGGCTCAGCAGCCCGCCTATCGTGGCCAAAACCGAAAGAAGCTTGGGATGCGCATGGTGTGTTTCGGGCAGCATGTCGCTTGCGCCGATATAGAGAAAGAAACCGCAAAATATCGCCAGCGCCGGCGCAAGATAATCCGGCGGCAAGACAAACAGGTTCGTGGACACAACGCCGGCCACAGGGGCAACCGCATCGGCTCCCAGCCATCGCCAGGCCTGCCTGCGTGTGCCGTTGTTCTTCAGTATCATGCCGACCGTATTGATGCCGTCGGAAAAATCGTGGATCAATACGGCAAGCGCGATGGCAATTCCGAGACCTGTTGACGACTGGAATCCGATCCCGATCGCGGCACCGTCCATGAAGCTGTGGATCGAAAGAGTGCCGGCACCGAGTTGTCCACGGTGCCAGGGATTTTCACAGCCATCGTCGTGGGCGGGACTGAGCAGCAGCCACCGGTTGAGCACCATGTAGATGGTAAATCCCAGCGCGATAAATGCGGCAATCCCGGGTATCCCGTGGTTTGTGCCCGCCTGCTGGAACGCCTCGGGCATAAGATCGAAAAATGCAACGCCGATCACGGCGCCGGCACTGAAACTCAGTATCAGGTGCAGGCGATCGGTATGCTTCAGGGCGAACATACCGCCCACCGCCGTGAACAGCGCGGCGCCAAAGCCGCATAACAATGCTGTCAATTTATATGCTCCCGAGATTCACGCGGCGGATTATACGTGACATTGACTAACGTCCGGGACGGACCTTTATCAAAACACCAGGCCTGCTTCCTCATAAAGCGTTTTTAGCCGCGCGCGCAGGTGCAGCACCGCATACCGTTTGCGCGCCAGCAGGGTATTCACGCCCACACCGCTCTCCGCCGCCAGTTCCTTGAAGCTGCGCCCATCCAGTTCGTGGGCGATGAACACGGCGCGCTGCTCCTTCGGCAATTCATCCAGCGCGGCAGCCAACTCCTCCAGCAACACTCCCCGGGCATAGGCCGCTTCCGGCCCGGCATCCGCAGAGGGCAACATTTCATCCAGCCAGTTTTCCCCATCGGCTTCGCCCGATAATTCGGGAAGCTGTTCATCTTTCTTCTTGCGAAAGCGGTCGATGATGCGATTGCGCGCCACGCGGAAAAGCCATGCGCCGACTTGCTCGATGGGTTCCGGCAGACGGTACGCCGCCGCGAATTCATAGAACACATCCTGCAGGATGTCTTCCGCCTCGCTTGCGTCAGGCACTCGCCTGCGGATGAAATTCCCCAGCCGCCCGCGCTCGCGCGACACGGTTTCAGCGATGTGCCTGTCTCGTTCGGCCGTCATCGCGTTACAGGTTAGCGTGGTATCCATATCGGTAAAGACGGGTCATAAATGAAAATATTGTACGGGAAGTTTGCAAACGAACAGCTGTCCGATACGTTCAAGCCAAATCGTGCGCGGTCAAAACTGCTCACTTTTTCCCTGCTCCGGATGACTCTATCACCACAACGAGCGGCCAGAGAAAAAATGCAAACAATGTCATCAGCATTAAATTTCGCACCGCCAGCACAACCAGCGAAAAGCCGGTTTTGTCACCCGGCCGTTTTACCAGTCGGTTTGCCGTCTTTGGGAGATATTTGTAATCCCAAAGGACGACCAGGCACATCGCCAAGCCCAGTATGAAATATATTTTTATGAAGTACATGATGACACCTTATCACCGGGGTGCGATGGAGGATTCAGGAGCGCTTGCCAGACAGTTCGAGCGCGGCATTCAGGCGGCGCATTGAGGCTACATTCAACTCCCTCGCTTGCGGGCTCCAGCGTTTTGTAATTTGATCAATCTCGGCCTGGAGCCTTGCTGCCGTGGCAGTGTCGCCAATCGCCAGCGCCCAAATGGCATATTCAGCACGGGCCTCAAAAGTTCCATAGCGGACCACGACCGACTCGAATTTGGAACGGGCCTCTGCATTTCTGCCCACCCCGGCATATGACCGGGCGAGCAGAAGCGAAACCGCTTCCCGACGGAATGCCTGGTCTATGCTCTGGATCGCCTCAAGGTGTTCAATCGCATCCCGGTAGCGTTGGCACTCGACGAAAGCACGCGCGGCACCGAACCTGATCTCCAGCGAACTCAGGAACGGGCCTTGAAGACAGGCCTCGTAGTTCTTCACCGCCTCCTTGGACATACCGAGTTCAAGCTGTGCTTCGGCCAGACGTATCTGGTTGTGTGCAGTCGGCATCTCGTCAAAGGCGGCTTGTGCTTCGCGGATTTCGCGTTGGGGATCGAGCGCTTTGGCCGCAGCGGACACGACCCTTCTGGCCCGGTGGTTAAGACGAAAGCCCGGCAGAAAGATCGCAAAGAAATACACGACGCTCCCCAGCAGCGGAAAAATGAACAATATGATCAACCAATACATCGGTTGCCCGGTGCGAACGACATGTATGGCGAAGAACAAAGCTATAAAAACGTGCAGCCCAATGCCTGCGATTGTCATATCCACATCCGCTCCCGCACTTTAACCCTGCCGAAAAACAAATAACATATCCCATTGTCAGCCATATGTTTGCTGCAGCGCCTCGACAAACACCTCAATCGGTTGCGCGCCGGATATGCCGGATTTTTCATCGAACACAAAAAATGGCACGCCGGCAACACCGAATTCGGCCGCGCGTAATTCATCGGCTCGCACCGCGTCGGAATAATCATCGCTTTTTAGCATTTTTATCGCTTCCGCTTCAGTAATGCCGAACTTCGGTGCAAGGCCGGCCAGCGCAACACGGTCGCCCACCGGCAACGATTCTGAAAAATAGGCTTGCATAATGCACTCGGCGGCCTGGTCACCAACATTTTTGGTGGTTGCAAAATGCAGCAGACGGTGCGCGTCAAAAGTGTTGCCGGGGCGGGCGTTTTCCAGACGATATTCCAGCCCGGTCTCCCTCGCGACTGCCGTTACACGTGCGTTCATCGCTGCCGCCTCCTGCCGGCTGACGCCGTACTTGCTCGCAAGCCTTTCCTCCAGTGTACCGGGATACTGCTGCGGGGCGTTTCGGTCAAGTTCAAAACTGCGCCAGACCACATTAATGTTTTTTTGATGCCCAAACTGCTCGAGCGCTTTCTCAAAACGCCGTTTGCCGATATAGCACCAAGGGCAGATCACGTCCGACCAGATTTCAATTTGCATTGTTGACTCCATTTGTTGATCAGGCCTCCTGCCTTCATCACCGCTTGCACCGATGATTGCACCCGGTCCGGATTAGACTCTCCGAATGTACTAACGGTTAAGCGCTTCCATTTGCGGCGCCGCATAGCGTGTGCCCGCTGCCGCTCCCGGCGGCAGTATCTGATTGATACGGTCAAAATCCGCCTGTGTGAGTTTAATACCCAGCGCGCCGACATTTTCTTCCAGCAGCTTTGGCTGCTTGGTACCGGGAATGGGAACGATGTCCTCGCCTTGCGCGAGCACCCAGGCCAGCGCGAGTTGCGCCGCCGTGCAGTGCTTTGCGCGCGCCATCTCTTCGATCTCGCGGACAAGATTAAGATTTTTCTGGAAATTTTCCCCCTGGAATCGCGGCGAATTGCGGCGGTAATCATCGGCTTCCAGGTCGTCGATATGCTTGATCTGCCCGGTCAGGAAGCCCCTGCCCAAGGGGCTGTAGGGCACGAAGCCGATTCCGAGTTCGCGCACTGTGGAGAGGATATCGCCCTCCGCGTCACGGCTCCACAAGGAATACTCGGTTTGCAGGGCTGCGATCGGATGGACGGCATGCGCTCGTCGTATCGTCTGCGGAGCCGCCTCGGACAAACCGAGATAGCGCACCTTGCCAGCGCGAACCAGATCGGCCATTGTGCCGACGGTATCCTCAATCGGCGTATTGGGATCCACCCGGTGTTGATAGTAGAGGTCGATGACTTCAACACCAAGACGCTTGAGGCTGGCCTCGCAGCATTCGCGAACATAGTCGGGCCGGCCATTTACGCCGAGGAACTGGCCTTCGCGGCCGCGCATATTGCCAAACTTGGTCGCCAGCACGACCTGGTCGCGTTTGCCCCGGATGGCCCGGCCAACGAGCTCCTCGTTGCGTCCGACACCATACATGTCTGCTGTATCGAGGAAATTCACCCCGAGCTCTATTGCACGGTGGATCGTGGCGATCGCGCCCGCCTCATTTTGTCCGCCATAGAATTCCGACATTCCCATGCAGCCGAGCCCCATGGCCGAAACCCGCAGGCCGGAACGGCCCAGTTCACGCTGTTGCATCCTGTCCTCCTCTCTGCAAGTCAAATTGAACATTCATGCCAATTTGCCAACTTTCCCGGTTCGCTCAGGGATAATCTTGCCGGGTGGGACGAACCATGATGTCGCTGACATGAACATGAGGCGGTTGGGTAACGATGTAGTGAATTGCGTTTGCCACATCGTCCCCATACAGCAATGGACCAAATTTTTCCTCGAAGTTCCGCACCATATCGTCGCCGTATCCGGCGCCATCCTGAAACCCGCTGATTACGACGCCCGGTTCAACCAGCGACACGCGTATACCTTTTGGACACAACTCGCGGCGCAGCCCTTCGGTCAGCGCATGTACGGCAAACTTGGTGGCACCGTAAACCGCGCTGAACGGGGAAATGTGCCTCCCCACTACCGAACCGATGACCACGATATCCTTGGCCTGTTTGGGATAGTTCGATTGCTGTTCATCGGCCATTTTTCGGGCCGCATTCTGCAACAGTGCCAAGACACCCGTTACGTTCAGTTTGAGCATATCTTCAAACCGGGACAAATCGGCATCCTTGACCGATCCGCCCAAGCCTCGACCGGCATTGGCGACGACGATGTCGGCTGCCTTTCCAAAATGTTCGGTTGCTGCAGCAAACAATCGTTCCGGCAACGAGCCGTCAGACGCATCGCCTGCTATACCGATAAATGCATCTCCCATCTCCTGTTCAAGTGTGCGCAGCTTTCCGGCGTTCCGGCCATTGCCCACGACACCATAGCCGCTGGCAACAAATTTTCTCGCTGTTGCTTCCCCGATGCCGGAGGTGGCACCGGTGATGATCGCAATACGCGTATAACGGTCGGACATGATAGTTTTCTCGTTAGTCATGCAATTTCTCCTTGGATGTTACGGGGGTTGCCTCGCTCAGAACCAGTCCGGCATCTGGACAAGGGGACATCACGATGCGGTTGGGAAGTTTCAGTTCTCCGGCCTGCACGTGGGCAAATATATTACGCATAATTGGGCTCTTAAAATGATTAAATGGTTATCGGATGCGAATCAAGGTTTGCAAATGCATCGCGCTTTTCTACCGCTTTGAGTATCCACAACAGCAAGGTACAGGCGGTCATTGCTGCCCCCGCCAGGTAAAGTCCTGCCGAGTAGCCGCCGAAACGACTGGCGAGCGAGCCTGTGATAGCCGGTGCGATGATCTGCGCAGCGCCATAGGAGATCGTCATCTTCCCCATCATCTTGGCCGGGCGTGTTGGATAGTATTGCCCGGCCATGGTAAGCACCAGGCTCACAATGCCCATCACCGTTCCGCCGAATAGCAGTGCTCCGACGAATGCAGCAACCAGGCCGTGTACCCAGACTGGGAGCAAGATGCCGATAACCTGCAGAGTTGAAGCAACGATCAGCGCATTGAGTTTTCCGATGCGACGCGCGATGAAGTCCCATAGGATGCATGACGGTGCCGCAGCCAGACCGATGACTAAAAACACCAAAGAGCCGTTTCCTGAAGTACCTGGTAGGTGATCGATGATGGACACGATGAATGTTGCACTGACCACGTAGCCGATGCCGGCGAAAAAATAGGCCCAGGTAAACAAGCGCAGGAACAGCTTGCTCGGCGGTGAATCTTCCATCTTCTGTCCGGACCTGGTCACGATGCTCGAGTCTGGTGCCGGCAGCCACAACAGTGCGGGAATAATCAGCAGACACCCCAAACCGGCAAGTGCGAACCACTGCTCGCGCCAACCCAGCCAATGGTTCATCATGGAAACTGCAGCGGCTGCACAAGCGATGCCAAGACCGATGCCGGAAAAATGGATACCCAGTTCACTACGGTGGTTGTGGCGGATCAACCAATTCAGGATCAAGCCACTCCCCAACAACAGACACGCCGCACTACTCAGGCCTGCCACAAAGCGGGACAACGCCCAAACGGTGAAATCTGCGGTAAAGCCCATCATGGCGGTACTGAATATGGCGAGGATCATGCCGATACGGTACAGGCGGTCCTTTAAAACCAGATCGCTGATCATTGAGGCGATCAGTGCACCACT
>CAZCKZ010000031.1:10507-13190 GCA_964499395.1 uncultured Gallionella sp.
ATATCCGGCATAGTTGATCGCTGCCAGCCACCCTGCTGCGGCTACACCAAGTCCTGCCTGATGCTGCATTATTGGCAATAGCGGGGTATAGGCAAAACGTGCCACACCCAATGCCAGAATCAAACTGAAGATGCCCGAGCCAAGTACCTTGATTCGATTCTGCCCCGTACTCATTTACCCGTACTCATTTACAGCACCTTTCAATATTTTGTTGCTGCAAGACAACACGGTTTCTGCTTCGCCTGCAAAAGCCGGCTTCAGGCAGATATGCGCAGCGACTGACTTGCAATGGATTTTATATTACGTATCCAAACATCGCTGCCTGGAATCGTGACTCATTTTCTTGTCCCGGCAAGTATTTCAACAATTTCAGTTGGTTCCAATCTCTGAGTGTAGTCGGCATTGACGAAGTCATAAACGATCACTCCATCCTGGCCGATGATGTAGGTCGCCGGGACGGGTAACTTGAAGCTGTCGTCGCCATTGAATGCCGGAATGTCGATGCCGAACTTTTCATAGATCGGACGAAGTGCCTGCGGCAGCTCGAATACCAGTCCCATCTGTTCCGCCACCCGGTTACCGCTATCGCTCAGGATGTCGATGGCTATCCCGGCGCGTTCGGCAGTGGATAGCGCCCTGTCCGGTGTCTCCGGCGCCATGCCCACAAGCATTGCCCCGTACGACTCGATCTCCTTCTGCACACCTTGCAACGCTTTCATTTCCATATTGCAGTATGGGCACCATCCACCCCGGTAAATGTTCAGCACCACCGGAGAGTTAGCCAGATAATCAGATAGGCGCCTCAACTCGTTGTGCTGATTGTTCAGTTCGAAATCCGGCATCATGTCACCGGTTTTGAGCGCACCGCGCTCTATGCCTGAATCCTTTATTTCAGTGGTGCACTGCGCCATGATCGCCCGCACGCCGTCGGGCACTTTTTCCTTCATTGCCGCCTTGTAGGCGGCAATCTCGCTTTTCAGGATATCCATGGCATGCGGCTCCCTTTAGTAGTTGAATGAACGTTCAATTATTGTCGTGCAATTCGGACACCCGGTCAAGAAATAGTTGAACGATTATTCAAAAATGATAAACTGGACGCATATTTGAGGGCGACAATATGGCGAGACCCATTCAATTCGAACGAGATGAAGTCCTGGAAAAGGCCATGCAGGCATTCTGGGATCAAGGCTATAACGCGACCAGCATGACTGACCTGGTCGATGCAACGGATATCAGACCCGGCAGCATCTATGCGGCTTTCGATTCCAAAGAAGGGCTGTTCCTGGCCGCACTTGACCACTATGCGGAACACAGCGTGGCTAAGATCGAACGTGCCTTGACAGAAGCGGAGTCACCTCTGGAGGGTATCCGCAGTTTTTTCCGCAAACTGGGCAGGGAAGCAGCAGGTGAACATTCCAATCGCAGTTGTTTGCTGGTAAACACCGTGCTTGAATTGGCCCGCCAGAATGAAACTGTGCAAAAGCGGGTGAACCGGCATCTCGGCACCATCGAGGCCCTGTTCCGGCATGCCCTTGAGAATGCCCAGACCAGCGGGAAGCTGTCACCCGACAAGGACCCCAAGGCACTGGCCGCATTCCTGATGACATCTATTTGGGGCCTGCGTGTCCTCGGCGGAACCAACCCTGCGCCTGCGCGAACGCGGTCCGTAATCAATCAACTTCTGACCCTGCTCGAATAAGGGCCCTTTCACGAAATACTTCAGGCCGGATGGTTGCATAATTTTGCAGGTCGGCCCGCCTTGCATGGCTTCCCGGATTTGCCTTCAATCGCGATAGCGAACGTGAATTTTTCAAATACCGAAACTAAATTTGATGTATTCCGCGTAACCTTTGTGAAGTGCGCAGAAGATTGTACTCAAGCCGGGTGAGTACAATAACGAAAAGGTCAAGAACGGAAAGTGCCAAAAGCCACACTGAATGTGTGTGAGAGTAGCGATAGAGCTGATATACAAGAAACAATCCGAATGCCAGGATCGCGGTCGGGTAGGCCCACAAATGCTTGTGGAACAGAGCCCACACAAGGCCAACCTTTACTGCTCCGTGCCACAGCAGGAAGAATGCGGAAAAAACCAGGGTGCCGTTCGTGAGATGCTGCACAGAGTGCATGAGAAAATTGGCGATAAAGTCGTGGTGATCCTCGCTGAGTTCGCGCCGGGTGAGAATCTGCATCAGTCCATTGATCTGTCCGGGATTCACAATAAGCAGGACAACGCCCCCGATGATTTCGAGCACGCCGTCAATGGCTTTGCCAATCAGACCGATATCGAAGAGGAGGTGAACCGTCTTGTCTCTATTGTTGTTTTGTCCCATTTTTATCCGAATTGATCCGAATTCTGCCCCCCAGATATTCTGCTGGACGGTATGTTTGTTTAACAAGCCGAACATTGAGTGCAATCTTGCAGAAAGCACTTCAATAAAGCCGATACGTAACGTAAGTTGGATTGCTCCGGAAGCGGAAGTTCAATGATCAGTCACCACGGTAACAGAAAATTCAACAGATTGGCTTTGCGGTACAGCGGCAGGCCAACCCGGGATTTCTATTGGGCCTACTTGTACATAACGAATAAACTTCCAGAAGCGCTGGCTTAAGCGATTGGCATCGACAAACCTTGGGGTAGTCGCAAACCGCCTGCAGATTTCCGGTATCAGTATGCCAGGGGCCG
>CAZCKZ010000032.1:0-4138 GCA_964499395.1 uncultured Gallionella sp.
CGTGGTGATACTGCATGCTTTCATTAAGAAATCGCAGGAAACACCGACACCAGAAATCAAGCTTGCACGCAAGCGAATGAAGGAGATACAAAATGGCTGAACTTAAATACGACCCTGTACCGCACAATCAAAAAGCATTTCTTGAAAAGGCTTCGAAACGCCGTGGATTTCGCGAAGCCTATGATGCCCTTGAAGTCGAGTATGCACTCGCGCACGAAATGCTGTCAGCACGGACGCGCGCGGGGCTCACCCAGGAAGCAGTTGCTGATCGCATGGGTACTACCAAGAGCGCCATTTCGCGGCTTGAAGGTGCCGGCAAACATGCACCCTCCATGGCATCACTCAAGAAGTATGCCGACGCAGTAGGATGTACGCTCAAAATTGAATTTATTTCGCGTAAAGTTAAACGACGCGCCTCAGCACAACCCAGCGTTCAAACAGACATGCCAAAAGCTGCGCGCCGCTCAACTTAACGTTAGGCCGCATGCGGGAGATCATCCGATGGAGCATGTTGTAAAAGTCTGGGAACAGCAGTGCAGAATTTCGGTGCACCAGAAATCCAAAAGCGTTTGGATCGCCGTTGGCAATTACCTGGGCGAGCGCGTAGAGGTTAAGGGCAGAAGTGAAACCCAAGCAGTTAGTGCGTGGCGTGAGGCTGCCCAGTACCGTGGAAACTAATCGCTTCTATGCAAGTGTTCGTGCAACTGCGGCTTAGCAACTCGCTGCAGGCTGACCGCCCTGACGGGCGTCGGCCTTAGCTCTTACGTTAATCCTCTTCATCCACCCACGCCAGCACCACGCCGACTGCTTGCTCCATATCGGTGGTGAGGCTGATGCAGTGTTCGCCGCTGCCCACCATGTAGAGGTTGAATCCGTCCCGCTGCAATGCGGGCGGCATACGGGCGGGCATGTCTTCGTCGCTGCACAGGGTGAAACGCAGGTCGGGCCAGGTTTGTTTCAGGGCGGCCAGTGATTCATCGTTAAGCGCACCAAGCGAGGCGGCAGTGATGGCGATATTTTCAAGGGTTTCAGGAGCGATCATTGGAGACCTCGACAAACCGTTCATCCTGAGCCCATCGACTTGGCTCTGGATAAACTCCGCGTAGCGAAGCGAAGGATGTCCGCACACACTTCGACTCCGGCGCGATGCGCCTGCGCTCAGTGCGAACGGAATTTGTGATGATCGCTTGCTGAACCATCACTCTTCTTCCACTGACGCATATTTTTTCAGCGATTTCGCTTCCACGCCGAGTATCTTGGCCAGCCATGGCGGCGGCGCATCCAGTACGGCTTGCAGACGTTTCAGCACTGCGCTTGCCTGGCCGCCCTCCGGGATTTTTACCGGATGCACGTTGGCGCGCACGGCCTTGGCCGCAGCAGGGCCGCCTATGGATTGCACATAGACGATCTGGCAGTCGCCGACTAGTTCGGCGCGCGCAACGTTCTTGTCTTCCGCATCGTCGGTGATGAGCGTGGAACGCACGTCGATCAGGCGAATGTCATTTCGCCCGACCTGGTAGACGAGAAAGCGCGGGCAGGAACCGAAGTGCCCGTCCAGATTTTGTTCGCTGTTGGAGGCGACCGCCACGCGCAGACTGCCGGGCATGTCGCCTTCCGCATAGGCATCGAGCTCGGGAAAACCGGCAGCATCTCCCGGCTCGCCCCATAGATGACGCACCGCCAGTTTGATGGAGGCATTGTCCACATCCGGCTCGACGGTCTCCTCGCCGGACAGCATGAGCTTGAGATCGGCCACCGTCACCGTGGCAAGTTTCTCCTCGGTGATCGGTATGCCCAATTGGCTGCCCAATTTGGCGACCAGCCCGCTCATCTCCACTTCGGGCAGGGCTTTGGCGGCCAGCGCGATGCGCAGTGCAGCGGGTTTGGTGATCAGGCTCATGGCTTATGCCGCCAGTTGTACGATGCAGCCTTTGATCGGGCAGAGCTCCACGCACTTGGGCTTGTCGAAATCGCCCTCGCATTCGGTGCAAGTCTCCGGATCGATCCTGGTGATGCCTTTTCTGGTTTTGATCGAATCGGTAGGACATTCCGGTTCGCAATCGCCACAAGAGGTGCAAAGATCCGCGTCAATTTTCATTGCCATGATGATTCTCCTTTTCGAAGTGAAACGGCTTGCGTTTCACATTTCATATTTAACCGATCATTCCGCCGCATCCACGCGTGTGGCGCGCAATGAGATGGGCAGCTTCAGCGGTGCAGCCTGGGGTTCGATGAAATACGTGCCGCCGTTGTTGAGCTTGATCTCGCCGCCCCACTTTTCCGGGCTGTCGAACTCCATCGAAACGATGTTGTCCTCGAGGTCGCGCTTGGGCAGGTAAAACACGTAACCGCCACTGCTGCCGCGCTGGATCATGATGTTTGCCATAACTACTTCCTTTCGAAACCTTGTTACTCCGTTAATGCGAGGGAGGAGAGATGTAGGGTGGGCACGCTTTTCTGCCCACGTTTCTCCCGCGTGGGCACACAATGAAACCGTGTGCCCACCCTACATAAAGATTAGCGGATCAGGTCGTAGTTGTAGTCCGTCGTCGCCATCCCGCGTGTCTCCTCGTCGAGGCGTTCCAGCACTGCGTTCACCAGTGTGGTAAGCATCTGCATGGCACCTTCATAGCCCAAGGTCGTCGAGCGATGCAGATGGTGACGATCGAAGATCGGGAAGCCGATGCGGATCAACGGCACTTCAAACTCCTTGCCCTTGTGCAGCGTGTCGCGCTGGATGAACTTGCCGTAGGAGTTGCCGATCATGAAATCGGGTTTCTCGGTGAACATCAGCGAACGGAAGTGCCACAGGTCGGCGCCCGGATAGAGCTTGGCTTCCTTGCCGTAAGGTGTTTCTTCCATGACTTTGGTCATCGCCTTGTTCCACTTCTTGCTGCCGTTGTTGCACAGGATGTGGATCGGCTCGGCGCCCAGTTCGGTAAGGAACTTGGCCATGCCCATCACGAAGTCGGGGTCGCCGTACAGGCCGAACTTCTTGCCGTGCAGCCAGGTGTGGCTGTCGGTGATCATGTCCACCAGGCGGCCGCGTTCCTTGGCGAGCGATTCGGGAATCGGCTTGCCGGTCACTTCGGAAACTTTCATCAGCCATTCGTCGGTCCATTCCAGGCCCATCGGAATATTCAGCTTGGGCACTTCATGTTTCCAGGTCAGGTCGACATACTTCTTGGTCTTCTCGAGTTGCAGTGGCTGCAGCAGGAAGGTGTTGAGCGCATTGGGCGCATCCTTGATTTCGTCCTGTGTGGTGCCGCCGGCATACATGCGGAACTGGCCGTCAGCCGGGGTATCCAGCACTTCGGTCGGATCGCTCAGCATGGTGTGCTCGACACCCATCTCGTCGAGCATGCGATGGATGACACGGAAGTTGCCGAGGTAAGTCTCGAAGCCGGGCACGATGTTGATCTTGCCGTTTTTGCCGACCACCTTGTCTTCCATGCTGTTCAGCGTGAAATAGCGGATGATGCCCTCGAACATGTTGTCCCATCCGGTCACGTGCGAACCCACGAACGACGGGGTGTGCGCGAACGGTGTCGGATAATCTTCGGGAATGTTGCCGGCCTTCTTGGTGTTGCGGATGAAGGCGTTCAGGTCGTCGCCGATCACCTCGGCCATGCAGGTGGTGGAAACCGCGATCATCTCGGGCTTGTACAATGCCTTGGCATTTTCCAGGCCGTCGATCATGTTCTTCTGGCCGCCGAAAACGGCCGCGTCTTCCGTCATGGAATCGGACACGCATGAAATCGGTTCCTTGAAATGACGGTTGAAGTAGGTGCGGAAGTAAGCCACGCAGCCCTGCGAACCGTGCACATAAGGCATGGTCTTCTCGAAGCCCAGCGCGCACAGCACCGCGCCCAGAGGCTGGCAGGCCTTGGCCGGGTTGACGGTGAGCGCTTCGCGCTTGAAGTTAAGCTCGCGGTATTCGTCCGTGGTCGTCCACATGAATGTTTCCTGGATCTTGTCCAGGGGATGACGTTCTTCAAACTTCTCTTGTTTGTTGCCTATGGATTCCTTGTAGTCGTCATCGCGAAACAACGGAAAACAAGGTTTGATATCGTCGACTTCCTGCATTTTTATCTCCTTAGCCGCACTGCTCATCCGCAGATACAGGCATAGATTGATT
>CAZCKZ010000032.1:4238-12981 GCA_964499395.1 uncultured Gallionella sp.
GGCTCGGGCTTCTTCTTCCATGGTGCAATCATCTTGCCCCAGCACGGATTGTTGATCGTCATATCCATGTCGCGGGCAAAGATGGCGAAGCCGTCATAGCCGTGGTACGGACCGGAATAATCCCAGGAATGCATCTGGCGGAACGGCACACCCATCTTCTGGAAAATGTATTTTTCCTTGATGCCGGAACCGATCAGGTCGGGCTTGACGCGTTTCACGAATTCTTCGAATTCAAATCCGGTCACATCGTCATACAGCAAGGTGGCATTGCCCATTTCCTTGATGGTGCGGTCGTAGTCGTCGTTGTGGCCGAACTCGTAGCCGGTGCCGACCACTTCCATGCCCAGATCCTCGTAGGCACCGATGACGTGGCGCGGACGCAGACCGCCGACATACAGCATGACCCGCTTGCCTTGCAGACGCGGTTTGTATTTGTCGATGACGGCTTGCATCATCGGCTGGTACTTGGCGATGACGCGTTCCGCACCTTCCTTGATATGGTCGTCGAAGTGCGCGGCGATGGCGCGCAACGACTCGGCCACCTTGGTCGGGCCGAAGAAGTTGTATTCCAGCCAGGGAATGCTGTACTTTTCTTCCATGTGGCGCGCGATGTAGTTCATCGAACGATAGCAGTGGATCAGGTTCAGCTTGGCGTTGGGCGTCATTTCCATTTCGGCGATGGTGCCGTCACCGGACCACTGCGCGATCACGCGCAAGCCCATTTCTTCCAGCAGGATGCGGGATGACCATGCGTCTCCGCCGATGTTGTAGTCGCCGATCACGGCTACATCGTAGGGCGTACCGGCAAATTCCTGGGTGTCCCTGCGCGGCAGCACCCAGTCGCGGATCGCGTCGTTGGCGATATGGTGACCCAGCGATTGCGATACACCGCGGAAACCTTCGCAGCGCACCGGCACAACCGGCTTGTTGATCTCCTTTGCAGCCTTTTTCGATACCGCTTCGATGTCATCGCCGATCAGGCCGATCGGGCATTCGGATTGAACCGAGATGCCCTTGTGCAACGGGAACAGCCCTTCGATTTCGCCGATCAGCTTGGCCAGCTTCTTGTCGCCGCCGAACACGATGTCCTTTTCCTGAAAATCGGAAGTGAAGTTCATCGTGCCGAATGTATTGACTCCGGTCGTACCGACGTAATAGTTGCGGCGTCCGGCGCGGGAGTATTGACCACAGCCCACCGGGCCGTGTGAAATATGGATCATGTCCTTGATCGGGCCCCACACCACACCCTTGGAACCGGCGTAGGCGCAGCCGCGAATGGTCATCACACCCGGCAGCGATTTGCGGTTGGAGGTGATGCACTTCTTGGACTGTTCGATCGATTGATCGTTGACCGCCAGATGTTTCTCGCGGTCTTTCTTGGCTTTCTCGGGATAAACCTCGAGCACCTCTTGAATCAGCGCTTCGGTTTCTTCACGTGTTAATGCAGACATTTCGTTCTCCTTTAATGACCCACCAATATGTGGAGTACATCAGGGTTAGTCTCGGTAAGAATGACGGGCCACACCAAAAAACCGGACAGCCCGCCGTCCTTAACACCTTTTATCAGGCAACTGCTTCGACAGCTTTCTTGCCGATGATGGATTCGTCTTCCACATCCATGATGCCGAATTCCATCAACAACGCTTCCAGTTCGTCCATGGTGATAGGAGAAGGGATCACAAATTTCTTGTTCTCCACGATCTTTCTCGCCAGGGCGCGATACTCGTCAGCCTGCTTTGCCGTTGGATCGTATTCGATCACGGTCATACGGCGGATCTCGGCGTGCTGCACAGCGTTGTCGCGCGGGATGAAATGGATCATCTGCGTGCCCAGCTTGGCAGCCAGTGCTTCGATCAGTTCATCTTCGCGGTCGGTCTGGCGGCTGTTGCAGATCAGGCCGGCCAGACGCACGCTGCCGGAATTCGCATACTTCACGATGCCCTTGGCGATGTTGTTGGCCGCGTACATCGCCATCATTTCGCCGGAGCAAACGATGTAGATTTCCTGCGCCTTGTTTTCGCGAATCGGCATGGCGAATCCGCCGCATACCACGTCACCCAGCACGTCGTAGAACACGAAGTCGAGTGCCTCGTCATACGCGCCTTCTTCTTCGAGGAAGTTGATGGCGGTGATCACGCCGCGGCCGGCACAACCGACTCCAGGCTCAGGGCCGCCGGACTCGACGCACTTGATGCCGCCGTAACCAACCGACAGAACGTCCTCAAGTTCGAGGTCCTCGACGCTACCGGCATCGGCAGCCAGTTCCATCACGGAGTTTTGTGCCTTCGAGTGCAGAATCAGACGAGTCGAGTCGGCCTTGGGATCGCAGCCAACGATCATTACTTTCTGTCCGGATTCGGCCAGAGCGGCTACCAGGTTCTGGGTGGTAGTGGATTTACCGATACCGCCCTTCCCGTAAATTGCGCATTGACGCAGAGCCATGTTAGTCTCCTTTAAGTTGCAAAAATTAAGATGCGATTGAAAATCTCTCGCTCGCACCCCTACTTGCGCAATCTCCATGCCAACATCCGGAAATCAGGTCAACTGATTGAAATGGAAGAAAAAAATAATTTCGCGCAAACCCGATTGGCACATGTGGAACACGACAAACACAGCTGTTTTGTAGCGGTTACAACACGGTGTCAGGGCGGATAGGCGTGACGACAACATCCCGCATCTCATTGCCGCGCTATGCCCGCCTGCCGATGAACCGCTGCAACCTGCCCGCCGACATTCTCGGCAGCCTGACCTTTCAGCACTATCCCGTACCACTCAAGCTGGATGGCGTGGCCGAACTGCATCGCGGCCTGTTCGACCTGCTCGACACACTGCCGGATGCGAAGGAACGCGCACAGGCTTTCATGCAACATCTCAGTTCGGCATTCCTGTTGACACAACCGGAACAGGCCGGACTCTCTGCGAACAGCGCGCTCAACCGCGTCAATGCCGACTATCTGCGTATGGTGCGCGGCTGGGCATTCGATCCTGATGGCCGCGAGGGTGCGGTGATGAAGGGCTGGGTGGAGTCGCGCTTCGGTCTGCTGCAGCGCTACCACGGCGGGCCGGTACGCGACTTCTCGGACGACAACTATCGCCGCTATCTGGAAATGCGCTCCGCCGGATTGTATGGAACCAACGCGCTGGAAGCCCAGCTCGACCTGCTCTATACCTACTGCCAGTATGAGCTGGCACGATCACACCCGGGCGAGACCCACCTGACGCTGTATCGCGGCGTGAACCGCGTGGGCGAATACGAAACCCTGTCCGTGCTGGACGACAAACGCCGCGTGGTTCTGCTCAACAGCCTGAGCTCGTTCACCGCCAGCCGCGAACGCGCGGATGAATTCGGCGACCAGTTGCTTATCGCCGAAGTGCCGCTGGCCAAAATTTTCTGCCACACCCGTTTGCTGCCCGACATGCTCAGGGGCGAAGAGGAATATGCCGTCATCGGCGGCTTGTATGAGGTGAGTGTTGCGCCGTATTAGGTGGCGGCTGGCAGAGGGTCTTTTAACGCGGGTAGCAAACGAAATATATTTTACGTTTGGAAGGAAAACAGTAGCGACTTGCCGCATCCCTGCTGAGGGCGCTGTATGCATTGTTTTGTTTGATCGCCTGCCCGATGAAGAACCGGGATAACACCCAACTACGCCTGATCGCTTTTCGCCTTTATTGCAGGTTTATCCGCTGCCTCCAGTTCCACGCCTTCCATGCTGGCCTGCGCTGCCAGCAGGCGCATATACTGGCGTAGCGCAGTCACATAGGCTTTCTGGCGCAACGACATGGTCACCGCACCGCGTACTGATTCGAACGATTGCGCGACACCGGGTTCACGCTGCAACACCTCGACCACGTGCAAACCAAAACGGCTGTGCACCAGACGCGGCAGCACACCGATCTCGGCATGGCCGAACAGTTCCTGTGCGAATTCCGGCGCGCAATCGTTGCGGGTGAGCCAGCCCAGATCGCCGCCCTGCATGCCAGCCTGAGAACCACTGGGGCAGTTGGACAACTCGCGTGCGGCTTTTGCAAAAACTTCGGCGTTGTTGCCGTCATGGCAGCGCACATCCAGCAAAGCTGCTTCCGCGCGCTTGCGCAACGCTACCACATCGACACCCGGTGTCACGGCAAACAGGATGTGGCGCGCATGGATTTTTTCACCGGTGCTGAAGCTGCCCTGGTTTGCCGCATAGTGGCGCTGGCAGGCTTCCTCGGAAGGCTCGGGCACATCCAGTTTGTCATCCAGCAATGTTTCGATGGCTGCGGCCGCGGACTCGCTGATCACGCCGTCAGCCGCACAGGCATCGTCGCCTGCAAGCAAACCGCTGTTTTGCGCCGCCTGGCGCAACAGCTCGGTGCAGGCACGCTGGCGCAGTTCATCGTCGCCGAGCGATTCGCCGGGCGAGTTGAGCGGCACGCCGTTGATGCATGCCACTGATTGGGTGCCTGCCGCAGCATGACTCATGATTACAATTTCCCCGGCTGGTTGTGGCCGGCAGGCAAATTAAGCCTGCGGCTGCGCACAATCTGGTAAGGGCGCATCAGATAGCCCAGCGAAGCGAAGCCGCTCCACACATGCACCAGACGGGTGAACGGAAACACCAGGAAGATGGTCATGCCGAGCAGCATATGGGTCTTGAATACCCAGCCTGCTTCGGCAAGCAACTCCACGCCCCCGCCCTGAAAGGTCACGATGCGCTGCGCCCACCCGGCCAGGCGCATCATCATGCTGCCGTCCAGATGCTGTGCCGACAGCGGAATGGTCGCCAGACCCAATGCCAGTTGCAGCCACAGCAGCAGCAGGATCACGATGTCGCTGGTGCGTGACGTGGCATGGATGCGCGGTTCGCCCAGGCGGCGGTGTATCAGGATGCTCAGCCCGACGATGCCGAGCAAACCTGCGGTGCCGCCGGATACCATGGCCATCAGCTGTTTGTCGCCGGAACTGATGAAGTGCTCGTAGATGAAATGCGGCGTCAGCATGCCGACAAAGTGTCCGAAGAACAGGAACAGCACGCCGATATGGAACAGGTTGCTGCCCAGCCGCAACTGCCCGGCTTTGAGCAACTGCGACGAGTCGCTCTTCCAGGTGTATTGGTCGCGATCGAAGCGGATCAGGCTGCCCAGTAAAAACACGCTCAGGCAGATGTACGGGTAGATGCCGAACAGGAAATAATCCAGGGTGTTCATGTCGATGCCTCCTGTGTGGAAGCGCCCTTGCGGACGATGTTGATGGGTTGCGGCTGGTTCGGTTTGGCTTGGCCCTGCGCGTTGCAGCCGTCAAAAACAAGCGGCTCCTCCCAGCTCGCATCCAGCGCCTGTTCTTCAACCGGCTTCACCGGCTGCACCGTTTCTCCGGCAAGCTCCAGCAGCGAGGCCAGGATGCCGGCATAGCCGCTCTGACGTTGCTGCAATGCAGCGAAGATCACATTGAAAATGTGCGCCATCTCGCCCAGAAACGACCGCGCCTCCGCGGACGACAGGGTGGAGACGAACTCCAGTACCGCAGGCAGATAGTCGGGCAACTCGTCGGGTGCGAGATACAGCCCGGCCTTCTCGTAGGTTTGCGCCAGGTCTATCATCGCCGGCCCGCGATCGCGCGAATCGCCATGCACATGCTCGAACAGGTGCAGCGAGGTGGCGCGGCCACGGTCGAACAAGTCTACATAGTTTTCCTCGATGGCGATTTCGTCGCCGTGTGCCAGGGTGTGCATCAGCGCATCGAGTTCGGCCAGGCGCGTCGCGGTGAGCGCCGCTTCGCTGTGCAACACGTCGCGCATTTCGGGCAAATGCTCGCGCAATGCCGCAGTGGGATAGGACAGCAGGTGCGCAAACACGCGCAGCGTCAGAGGTGAGCCCGTGATGGATTTTGCCATGGTCACACCTCCAGCTTGATGGGGATGGTGCGTTTCTTCGCGCCGCCGAACAGGCTCGCCTCGCCCGCACCATCCGAGCAACCATTGCCGAACGAGAAGCCGCAGCCGCCGCGCACGTCGAACGTGTTTTCTGCGTACTCGCGGTGGGTGGACGGGATCACGAAGCGGTCTTCATAGTTGGCGATCGCCATCACCTGGTACATCTCTTCCACCATGGCCTGAGTCAAGCCGACTTGTTCAAGTACCGGCAAATTGACGCGATTTTCCACATGTTTGTCGCGCTGGTAGGCGCGCATCGCCAGCATGCGCTCCAGCGCGCGCACCACCGGCGCGGTGTCGCCCGCAGTCAGCAGGTTGGCCAGATATTTGACCGGGATGCGCAGCTGGTTCACGTCGGGAATCTCGCCGTTGATGCCCATCTGGCCCGCATTCGCGGCAGCGGTGATCGGCGACAGCGGCGGCACATACCAGACCATGGGCATGGTGCGATATTCGGGATGCAGCGGCAGCGCCACTTTCCATTCCACCGCCATCTTGTATACCGGACTGTTGCGCGCGCCTTCCAGCCACGCTTCGGGGATGCCGTCCGCGCGTGCCTGCGCGATCACTTCCGGATCGTTCGGGTCGAGGAACACGTCGAGCTGCGCCTGGTACAGGTCGCGGTCATGCTCGACGCTAGCAGCCGCCTCGATGCGGTCGGCGTCGTACAGCAGCACGCCCAGGTAACGGATGCGCCCGACGCAGGTTTCCGAGCACACGGTGGGCTGGCCGGCTTCGATGCGGGGGTAACAGAAGATGCATTTCTCCGCCTTGCCGGACTGCCAGTTGTAATAGATCTTCTTGTACGGACAACCGCTCACGCACATGCGCCAGCCGCGGCACTTGTCCTGGTCGATCAGCACGATGCCGTCTTCCTCGCGCTTGTAAATCGAGCCGGACGGGCAGCTCGCCACGCATGCCGGGTTCAGGCAGTGTTCGCACAGCCTGGGCAGATACATCATGAAAGTATTCTCGAACTGGCCGTAGATATCCTTCTGGATGTCCTCGAAGTTGCTGTCCTTCGAGCGCTTGCTGAATTCGCCGCCGAGTATCTCTTCCCAGTTCGGGCCCCACTCGATCTTCTCCATGCGCTTGCCGGTGATCAGGCTGCGCGGGCGCGCGGTGGGCGCGGTCTTCATTTCCGGCGCGGAATGCAGGTGGGCGTAATCGAACGTGAACGGCTCGTAGTAGTCGTCGATCTCGGGCAGGTTGGGGTTCGCGAAAATGCGCATCAGCAGTTTCCATTTCGCACCCTGGCGCGGCTCGACCTTGCCGTTGGGTTTGCGCATCCAGCCGCCGTTCCACTTGTCCTGATTCTCCCATTCCTTGGGATAACCGATGCCGGGCTTGGTCTCGACGTTGTTGAACCATGCGTATTCCATGCCCTTGCGCGAAGTCCATACGTTCTTGCAGGTGACCGAACAGGTGTGGCAACCGATGCATTTGTCGAGGTTCAGCACCATGCCGATTTGTGCGCGTATTTTCATGGCAATGCTCCTTCAGCCGGTGTTGCCCGTTTATCCTGCTCCGACCCGGCGGTTCCATCCATCCAGTCCACCTTGTCCATCTTGCGCACCACCACGAACTCGTCGCGGTTGGTGCCTATCGTGCCGTAGTAGTTGAAGCCGTAACTCAGCTGCGCATAGCCGCCTATCATGTGCGTCGGCTTGAGCACTGTGCGCGTCACCGAATTATGGATGCCGCCGCGCGCGCCGGTGATCACCGATCCCGGCGTGTTGACGATCTTTTCCTGCGCGTGGTACATCATCACCATGCCGGGATGGACACGCTGGCTGACCACCGCGCGCGCCGCGATCGCGCCGTTGATATTGAACAAGTCCACCCAGTCGTTGTCGACGATGCCGGCGCGCCTGGCATCATCCTCGCTGAGCCAGACGATAGGCCCGCCGCGGCTCAGCGTGAGCATGATCAGGTTGTCGGTGTAGGTGGAATGGATGCCCCACTTCTGGTGCGGCGTGATGAAGTTCAGCAATATTTCCGGATTGCCGTTGGAGCGCAGGCCGTGTATTCCCGCGGTGGTTTTCAGATCCACCGGCGGGCGATAGTTGGACAACCCTTCACCGAAGGCGCGCATCCACGGATGATCCAGATAGAACTGCTGCCGCCCGGTGAGCGTGCGCCACGGAATCATCTCGTGCACATTGGTGTAACCGGCATTGTATGAAACGGTCTCGCTCTCGATGCCGCTCCAGGTCGGCGAGCTGATGATCTTGCGCGGCTGTGCCTGGATGTCGCGGAAACGAATCTTCTCATCTTCGCGGTGCATTGCCAGGTGCGTGTGGTCGCGCCCGGTCTGTTTGCCCAGCGCCTGCCAGGCCTTGACCGCGACATGGCCGTTGGTCTCGGGCGCCAGCATCAGCACCACCTCGGCCGCGTCGATGTCGGTCACGATCTTCGGCATGCCGAGTGTCACGCCCTCGGCGGTGGTGTTGCCACTGAGCTGACCGAGCTGCGTCACTTCGGCTTGCGTGTTCCATGCAATGCCCTTGCCGCCGTTGCCCACCTTGTTCATCAGCGGGCCCAGCGCGGTGAAGCGTTTGTAGACATTGGGATAGTCGCGCTCGATCACCGCCATCTGCGGCGCGGTCTTGCCGGGTACCAGCTCGCACTCGCCGCGCTTCCAGTCTTTCACATCCAGGGCCTGCGCGAGTTCGGCAGGTGAATCGTGCATCAGCGGCGTCAGCACCAGTTCCTTCTCGACACCGAGATGGCCGACGCATACCTCGCTGAATTTTTTTGCGAAGCCCTTGTATATCTCCCAGTCGCTCTTCGATTGCCAGGCCGGATCGACCGCAGTGGACAGCGGATGG
>CAZCKZ010000033.1:0-12895 GCA_964499395.1 uncultured Gallionella sp.
CACGGCGGGCAGCGGATTGTCCTGCACCAGCACGCGCCAGGCCTGTTCGTAATCGCCGCTCTCGGCATGGAACAGCCAGCCCTGAATGTTCTCTCCGGCAGGGCAGGCGTTGTTGCAGGGCGGCAAGCGGTCGAGATACACCGGACGTTCGGTGCGCCATGTACCGGTAAGATTGGCCAGCGAAGTGCCGGGCTTGAGGGTGATTGCAAATGGACTGTCAGACATGTTCTGTCTCCTTCTCATCGAGCAATCCATATTTGCGGATATTGCGGTCGGCAATCGCCTGCAGGCGCGCCACTGTTTCGGGATGCGCGTGCTTGCCGAACAGGTGCGCGAAACGTTTTTGCGGTTTGAGATATTCCTCAATCGGCTCCTTGCGTCGTATTTTCAACACGCCGGTGACCTCGCCGTGCTCAGCCTCGAATACCGGGAACATGCCGGTTTCCTTCGCCAGCCGCGCGATGCGAATGGTGTCGTGCGATGCCGATCCCCAGCCCAGCGGGCACGGCACAAAGATGTGGATGTAGCGTGCGCCGTGCATGTTCATCGCCTTGCGCACCTTGTATTCGAGGTCGCGCAGGTCGGCGACCGTCGCGGTAGCGACATAGGGAATGCCGTGCGCCATCGCGATTTCCGGCACGTTCTTGCCCTGGCCGAACACGTTGCCCGGTTCCGGGCCGACCGGCATCGTCGTCGCGGTGCGTGCCGCGGGAGGCGTGGCCGACGAGCGCTGCACACCGGTGTTCATGTAAGCCTCGTTGTCGTAGCAGATATACAGCACATCGTCGTTGCGTTCGAACATGCCGGACAGGCAGCCAAAACCGATGTCGGTGGTGCCGCCGTCGCCGCCCTGCGCCACCACGCGCACATCGTGCCGTCCCTTTACCTTCATTGCTGCCGCGATGCCGGTGGCGACCGCGGCCGCATTGCCGAACACTGAATGGATCCACGGCACCTGCCAGGATGATTCCGGATACGGCGTGGAAAACACTTCGAGACAGCCGGTCGCATTCGCGGCGATCAACTGCCCCTTGCTTTCGGCCATCGCGGCGTCGATCGCATATCGTGCACCGAGCGCCTCGCCGCAACCCTGGCAGGCGCGATGGCCCGAGTTGATCGCGTTGGTGCGATGCTCACCCGACTGCACGCTGCGTTCATCAGCCGCGAGCAGTCGGTTGCCGACGGTGTAGGTGCCGGTCTGGTAGAACTTTACTGGCTGAAATCCCATTGTTTTCTCCACCTGATAGTTAAAGTGAATCACCACTCGTCATGATGAAACCCGTAGGAGCGGGGCGTACCTGTCGTGAGCATGACGAATCGGCCCGTGATACATCAATATGCCGCGGCATCACCCGCAGGGGGTATGCCGTGGCTGTAAGGGGCTGAAGCCCCAACAACGCACGCAGGACCCGCTCCTACACTTGTGCTGTTCTCTTGTTGCTCATGCAATCTCCTCAACCGAACGTCCCGGCCGACACGATACCCTTGTCGTGCAGGATGTTCTCTGCGATCGGGCCGGAACGCCGCGTCTGTTTTTCGCGTTCCAGTTGTTTATTGACTGCTTCCCAGTCCAGATCGACGAAGCTGACCGGCGGCAGCGATTCTTTCTCCACTTCGACGAATAGCTTGTGCAACGAGGCTTTCGGGATCGGTCTGCCGCCGAGTCCGGCGATCGCGGTGAAGCCTTTGAGGCCGGTGCCGGTCACCGCCATGCGCACATCGGTGGCGACGATGCCGCCCATGCCGACCGCGAGGCTCTTCTCCAGCACGAGGAAACGCTTGCAATTCACCAATGCGGCGCGCACTTCGCGTTGCGGGAAGGGCCGGTAGCTGATAATGCCGAGCACGCCGATTTTGTGCCCTTCGTCGCGCATCTCGTCCACCACATCCTTGATCGTGCCGAGCACCGAGCCCATTGCGATGATCATCGTTTCGGCATCCTCCGCACGATAAGTGCGCACCAGACCGCCGCTGTCGCGCCCGAACTGCTGCCTGAATTCCTCTGCCAGTTTTGGAATCAACCCCAGCGCCTGCATCTGTTTGGCATGTGCCAGATATTTCACTTCCATGAATGCTTCCGGTCCCACCATCGCACCGATGGTTATCGGCTCCCCGGGATCGAGCACCTGACGCGGCTCGAACTTCGGCAGATAGGCATCGACCTGCTCCTGTGACGGAATATCCACGCGCTCGAAAGCATGGGTCAAAATGAATCCGTCCATGCACACCATGATGGGCATCGACAGTTCCTCGGCAAGGCGGAATGCCTGGATGTGCAGATCGAGCGCTTCCTGGTTGTTCTCGGCGAACAGCTGCATCCAGCCCGAATCGCGCTGCGATAAAGAATCCGAGTGGTCGTTCCAGATATTGATCGGTGCTCCGATGGCCCGGTTTGCGACGGTCATTACGATGGGCAACCCGAGGCCGGATGCGTTATAGATAGCCTCGACCATGAACAGCAGCCCCTGCGAAGCGGTCGCAGTATAAGAACGTGCGCCAGCCGCCGATGAACCGATAGCCACCGACATCGCGGCAAACTCGCTCTCCACATTGATGAATTCGCACGGCGTCAATTCGCCAGATTTCACCATCGCACCCAAGGCTTCGACGATGTGTGTCTGCGGCGAGATCGGGTAGGCGCAGATCACCTCGGGACGGCATAGCGCGATTGCCTCGGCAACGGCTTTGGAACCTTCGATTTGTTTAAGCATGGACTCGTTCCTCCATTTTTTTCTTCACCAGCTGGTAAGCTTCTGTCGCGGCGGCGATGTTGCCTTCGGCAATTTTTCCGGAGAATCGTTCATTGATCGCCTTGATGACAGATTCCAGTTTGATGATGCCGGACAATGCGGCGAATCCCGCAAGCAGCGGCGCGTTGGGGATGGGGCGGCCGATATGTTTGAGCCCCAGTTCTGCGGCAGGCAAAGTGCATATACGCTCGGGTTTGATTTTTTTGACGAGATCGCCCAAGCCGAGCGCTTCGAAACTGTGGCTGGAGTTGATCAGCACGTAGCCATCCGGTTTCAGTCCTGCGAACACATCGATCTGGTGCAGCAACGTGGGATCCTGAATGATGATCGCATCCGGTTCCATGATAGGCTCGCGCAAGCGTATTTCCTTGTCGTCGATGCGGCAGAACGCCACTACCGGGGCGCCGGTGCGCTCCGAACCGAAACTGGGAAAAGCCTGGGCATGACGGCCTTCTTCGAAAGCAGCTACAGAAAGCATCTCGGTGGCTGTTACCACGCCCTGGCCGCCACGGCCATGTATCCGCACCTCAAACATATCAGTTCTCCCGCATGAGACTTTGTATAAAAAGCTTACTCCGCTGCAATACGAATGTCAGCAGTGTCCCGCCAGAATTGCAGGCTCCGGGACTTGCATAATTCAGAGACCAACCGGGTTGCCGCTTCCAGATTGGCTGCTGCCTGATCGCACAATGTACCACCCAATTCGAAATCGTAGCCGCGTATGCGCAGGAGGAAAGCGGGTGGCGCATCTTTGCCATAAACCTGGCTATATGCATGCAACAATGCGCCCGGATTCATCGCATGGCTTGTATAACTGTCGTCCTTTGCCGCACCGAGTTCCGAAAAATCCAACGGCTCTGCACAGGACATGTCTGCATCGATGAACAGCACCCGATCACATTCGTCCAGATCGGTGACATGCTCGATTTGCAATTGCATGTCGTTCTGGCACGCCACATCTTCAAGATGCAATTGTGCAATGCGCCCGATCAATTCCGGGCCGAGCGCGTCGTCCCCGCGCCCCGGATTGCCGTATCCGAACAACAGCAGTTTTGGCATGGCGCTCAGACCGCCCTTTCGATCATGCCATTGCCGCCCTTGGTCAACCGGTCAAGCAAGGTACCGCCCGCATCAAATAATTCCACCTGCAGCGGCATCTTGCCCAGTGCGTGAGTGGCGCAGGATAGACAGGGGTCATAGGCGCGCACCGCAACTTCCAGATGGTTCAGCAAGCCTTCGCTGATCTCGTTTCCGTCGAGATATTCATTGGCGACCGATCGTACCGATTCGTTCATCGCCTGGTTGTTGCTGGTGGTCGACACGATCAGATTGGCCTTTTCAATAAGTCCTTCCTCGTCGATCCGGTAATGATGGAACAGCGTGCCGCGCGGTGCTTCGATCACGCCGATTCCCTCGCGGCGCTTGTCGCCCAGGTCCGCCACCAGATCGCTGCCGGTAATGTCCGGGTCATGCAGCAAATCTCTGATCGATTCGGCGCAATGCAACGCCTCGATCATGCGTGCCCAGTGATAGGCCAACGTGTCCTGCACGAAACCGCCCCGGCCGAATTCCCTGAAACGCTTGCGCGCCGCTTCCGCCAGCGGCGTGGCGATGAAATCGCAGTTGTTCACTCGCGCCAGCGGTCCGACGCGATACCAGCCCTGCTGCTTGCCCAGTTCGATCAGATAGGGAAACTTCATGTAGCTCCACGGGCGCACTTCTTCGCGGATGATCTGCTGATAGCCGCGGTAATCGAATTGATCCAAAATCTTTGCACCGCTTGCCGAACGTGCGCGCAAGCCGCCGTGATAGAGTTCCAACTCTCCGCCGCTGCCGGTCATGCTCAGGAAGTTGCTGCTAATTGCGGCGAAGCCGTGATGCTCGGCATTCGCGGTGTGGATATGTTCGTTCAACTCCACCGCGTCCTGGCACCAAGCCAGAATGTCGCTGATGCCGGCCAGCAGTATTTCGCGCTCAGCCAGGCTGAGCAACTTGTTCATGCCGCCCGGCACCGTCGCCGTGCCATGGATGCGCTTGCCGGCGATCGCCGCAATGACTTGCTGCCCGTACTTGCGCAGCTTCACGCCTTTCAATGCGAGATCGGGATATTTTTCCAGCACGCCGACAATGTTGCGTTGCGCCGGATCGCTGCCGAAACCGAACAGCAGGTCAGGCGATGACAGATGGAAAAAATGCAGCGCGTGTGATTGCAGGGTCTGGCCGAAATGCAGCAGTCGACGCAGCTTGTTTGCCGTGGGCGTAAGATTCTCCACGCCGACCAGCTGATCCACTGCCTTGGCCGCCGCCAGTTGGTGGCTGACCGGACAAATTCCGCACAGGCGTTGAACGAAGAACGGCACTTCCCAGTAGGGACGCCCCTGAATGAATTTCTCGAAACCGCGGAATTCGACGATGTGGAAGCGCGCTTCATGGATATGATTATCCGCATCGAGCATCAGCGTGATCTTGCCGTGCCCCTCGACGCGCGAGACCGGATCGATGGCGATGCGTCTCAGGCCGGTTGCGGAATTTTCGTTTTGCTCCATGGTGGTTTATCGCTAATCGTAGTGTATGAGCTTTTTCGGCAGCGCAGGTTCCCGGCCTTCCAGCAGGTCGCCGAGCACGCTGAGAAACTCGTCGGGGGAAGGCGGGCACCCCGGCAGGTAATAATCGACGTGCACTACCTCGTGCAACGGATGCACTTTGTCGAGCAGTAGCGGCAATTCCACGTCATCCGGAATCTGCGGGTTTTCCACACCGATGCCGTTCAGAAAAGATTCTTCCAGGCATGCACGCAAATTGAAGTGGTTGCGCATTGCGGGCACCCCGCCGTTGATCGCGCAGGCCCCGACCGCAATAAGTACCCTGCAATTGTCCCGGAATTCGCGCAGCACATGGACGTTGTCCGCGTTGCACAGTCCGCCCTCGACCAGGCCGATATCGCAAGGTCCGCAATGTTTGATGTCGGTGAGCGGCGAACGGTTGAACTCGACACGTTCCAACAGTTCCACCAGCCGTTCATCCATGTCCAGGAAGGACATGTGGCAGCCGAAACAGCCGGCCAGCGATGTAGTTGCGATCCTGACCTTATTCCTGGAGCTACTCATCGATTTGCCTCGTTTTGGCCAAAATAACTTTCTCCAAACCGGCTTCGCCGACCTTGTGCAGGTCGAATGTGCGACGGCCGATCGGCACTTCATAGCCGTGTTCCTTGATCAGGATCGCCCCTACCGGACAGATATGTGCAGCCATGTCGCCGGTTTCAAGATCGCTGTCCGCCAATTTTCCGCTCGGAGAATTCACGATCAGATGCGCAGAAGTTCCCCGTCCGGCGATGGCGAAAACATTCTTTCCATCCACTTCGCGACTGGCGCGCACACACAGTTCGCAAAGTATGCAGCGGTCACGGTCCAGCATCACGGTGGGATGCGACGCGTCCACTTCACGGCGCGGAAAGAACTGCGGGAAATGCCCATCCAGCATGCCCAGATGATAGGCCACTGCCTGCAGCGTGCAATTGCCGGACTTTTCGCAGGAAGGGCAGAGATGATTACCCTCGATGAACAGCATCTGTGTGATGGTTTTGCGCACTTCGTTCAGGGCCGGCGTATTGCTGCTGATTTGCTGACCGGCTGCAGCGGGGGTGGTACAGGCCGAGACGCTCCGGCTGTCGGCATCGACCGAAAATTTTGTTTGTGCCCGGCGATCGGAGGGACTGGAAGCAACAATTCTGTTGCTGATGTCGACAGTACACAGCTTGCAGCTGCCGTGCGGCGTCAGTCCGGGACGATGGCACAGATGCGGGATATACACACCGGCTGAAAATGCCGCATCCATTATGGTCTGTCCGGGTTCGAACGGGATTTCATGACCGTCGATATTGATGGTATTAGGGGTGGCGGAAATCGCATCTTCGTTCATGTCGTCACCGTTATTCCAGATGAGCTGCCGCATCGTCGCGATGCGCAATCTGGCGCGCCTCTTCAAGCGCCGCGTCCATGTCGAAGTAGGGCTCAAAAACACTGTGCGCCAGGCGCTGCTCGAAAATCTGCGGGAACCGTTGCAAACCGTTCAGAATCGGATTCGCAGCAGTCTGCCCCAGGCCGCAATGTGAACGTCGTTTCATCAACGCACCGATGCGTTTCATTTCATCCAGGTCGTATTGTGTACCATGGCCGCCGGCGATCTTGTCCATTCCATTTTTGAGCAGCGTCGTACCCACTCGGCACGGTGTGCAGAAACCGCAACTTTCATGGACAAAGAAGTGCGCGAAGTTGGCGATAACAGCCAACAGGTCGCGTTCGCGGCCGAACACCATGAACGAACCGCCGGTCGGCAAGTCCTCAAAGCCAAGTATGCGATTGAATCCCGTTTTGCCGATCAGTGTGCCGGAAGGGCCGCCAACTTGCACGGCCTGCACATCTATTGCGCCACAGTCGTCCAGCACCTGCCGAATGCTGACGCCGAACGGATACTCATAAATCCCCGGAGAGGCGCAGTCGCCGCTGACACTCAGTATCTTGCTGCCCGGCGATTTTTCGGTGCCGGCTGTCCTGAACCATTCACTGCCGCGCAATGCGATATGAGCGGCAGCAACAAATGTTTCAACATTGTTCACTACGGTCGGCTGCCCGAGATAGCCGTGTGTCACCGGAAAGGGCGGGCGGTTGCGCGGCACACCGCGCTTGCCTTCCAGCGATTCGATCAGCGCCGATTCTTCCCCGCAGATATAGGCTCCGGCGCCGACGACGATCTCGATGTCGAAATTGAACCCTGGCTGATCGAGAATACCAGAACCCAACAGTCCCACCTCGCGACGGTGTGCCAGGACGGCTTGCAGATGCGGTAACAGGTAGCGGTACTCGCCGCGCAAATAGAGCAGGCCCGTTTCTGCACCGATCACGGAAGCGCATACGGTCATACCTTCGAACACCGCATCGGCATGGCTGTGCAACAGGATGCGATCCTTGAACGTGCCCGGTTCCCCTTCGTCTGCATTGCAGACCACATAGCGCGAAGCGCCATGAGCCTCGCGGCAGAACTTCCATTTCATGCCGGTGCTGAATCCTGCACCGCCCCGTCCGCGCAACCCGGACCGGGTTATTTCTGCCAGCGTAACGTCAATACCGCGTCCAAGCGCCGCACCCAACCCATCGCCCCCCGTAAAATCGCTGCTGAGCAGCAAACCTTTATTGCGGAGATTGTCGTCGATGCGAAACCATTCGGCAGGCCAGTCTGAAATCGGTGTTTCAGTTTCGATCAGATCGACGATGCGCGTTATCCTGACGTCATCCAGACGGGTAATCGGGTTGCCGTTAACCAGCAAAGCAGCGCCGTGATCGCACATTCCGATGCAAGAAGTTTCGTCAACACTGACCAATCCGTCAGCACGCGTCTTGCCCGAAACCACATGCAGCTGATCGCAGAGCATTTGCCGAAGATTTACGCCGTTCTTCTTGTACCCGCAACTGGTGCAGTTGCTGAGCAGAATGTCATATCTCCCGCGCGGAATTGAGGAAAAAAATGAATAGAACTCGACTGCCGATTCCACCTGGCTGGCCGGCAAGCCTAGAAACGAAGCGACTTTGCTGACGGCTTCGGGCGATATATGCAGGAACCGTTGTTGCAGCTCATGCAAAATATGCAAAAGGTGATTGGGTTTTGAGCAGGCATCCGCAACAACTTTGTCCAACTGTTCAGATATAACCTTCCGCTCTGTCGGGCTCATGGCTGATCTTTCCTGGGCGTAACCTTTTTGCAAATTAAACTGCAGTTTTGAAGGGATATCGGCAAAATGAAAGGTTGCATATTTCGCCCGATTAAGGAATTTCCGGTTTGAGTAAGCATACCCCTGCTGGATACTATCGTGATTGCCAGTTGCAGGCTATCGCAAATGTAACACACAATCGGTTTATTCTACCTTTGGATTATGTATGCCGAGATTGATACAAACGAGATTGATACAAAATGTTACAACTTTGCCAAGCACTTTGGTTCACTATAAAAGTCGTCATCGTGGTCGTAATGCAAAATTTCTGGTTTTACTCTGGCATGATGCATCATCGCGTGCGCGAACTGTTTGGCGCAAACAGGAAAACACATTCACAAAGCAGCCCCTGAATACCTTGCGTATGAGAATTTGATTTCCGGGGCAATTATTTTTTGAGGTGTCTGGTTTGAGGGGTCTGGAAAGTAGAACTTGCGGGGCAAAGTTAGCCGATTCTAAGACTGGCTGGAATTGCTACAGGCGGGTTTTTCGGTTAAAGTGGCCGCGTTTTCTGCTTCTGGTCAACAACGGTGCCGGTAATGCTGCAATAGTGCAAATGCAGTGCTTTTAGGCGGGGAAAAAATGACGGCTATTTTACAATTGATGCCAAGCGAGTCAGTCTTTGCACCCACTGCAGACAATGATTTTTGCTCTCCGATCATCTGCAAGGATTGCGGAATATATGGTTTGTGCAAGGAGGTCAATGGTTCCGATGTGGATCTGCGCTTGCCGGAAACGATAGTCAGAAACCGCAGAGTGTTCGAGCGCGGAGAGTTGTTGTTTAGGACAGATGAACCTGTCCGCACCATCTATGCAGTCCGCAGTGGTTCCGTCAAGACTTATGTGCTGACAAAGAATGGCCGTATGCAGATTACAGGCTTTCATATTGCCGGCGAATTGCTCGGTTTGGGTGCTATCTCGGCCCATTATTTCACTACCGAAGCGATGGCGCTGGAAACCACGATGGTGTGCGAAGTTCCCCTTGAAGTGCTGGAATATTACAGCAAGGAAATTCCATCAATCCGTCAACAGATGCTCAAAATTCTGAGCCGGGAAATTCTCGACAACCAGGAACTGATGCTGTTGTTGGGCAAGAAGAGTGCCGATGAACGTTTGGCCACCTTGCTGCTAAGCTTATCCGAACGCTTCCGAAGGCGCAATTACTCATCCACTGAGTTTAACCTGAGCATGTCACGCAGCGACATTGGGAATTATCTAGGCATAGCCGAAGAAACAGTGTGTCGCGTGTTTACACGTTTCCAGAGCGAGGGACTGCTTGCTACCAAACAGCGGCAAGTGCAACTCCTCGATCTGGAGCGACTTAATAACATTGCTCGCGGCTAAAGCTAAATTAAATATAAATATTAGTAATATCCGGTACCCAAGTATTTTTATCGGGTATGCGGCCTCCAATAAAATAAATCTGGTTTGGTTGATCCATGTCAGTGCGCGGATGCGCGTTTGCAGTTATGTTACGCCGTGTATAGGACAGTTCACACCAAGTTTTCAGGTGGATGGGGCTTTGAGCTTTTAGGTGTTTGATTTTGTTGATTGTTCGGACATGCATCGCAATGAAGTGTTAATTATAATTAACTTTAAAGGGGGTTTCACATGGGTACAAAGTCGATTACATCTCGATCCTTATGGACGATTGTCATAGGCGGGATGTTGACTGGTATGGGGAATGGCAGCGTGTTCGGCGCAACTTTGATGTGCCTGTTGGGGCGCGGTGGGTTTGCTAAGTGGGGCGGCCCGGGCTTGACGGCCTATGACCCTTCGACATTTACGGGGTTTATTGACTGGGCAATGTTTGTTTTTGGCTTTGCTTTCGTTGTGATTCTGGTGGTGGGATTGACTCGCCATGATAAATTAGAACAGGCAGCCGGCTAGCTTGTGTGTAGTACGGCTTGTTCGTTTGACATTTATTATTCTTTAAGGGGGAAGTAGTTATGGCTTTAATTGCGGGATCACTTGGAGTGCTATTGGCGTTTTCGAGTATGTTGCTGTCGTGGTACATCATTGTTCCACACGAGAGAAAAAATGAAGCCAATCATCGCTAGTGTGTTCATTCGATTTGAGGGAGGGGTAGTACATGCTTAAATATCTATTTGCCAAGAACGAAGACATACCGTCTGGTTCAGCGGCGGTTTTCTTCGGGTTTTCCGCCATAGTCTGGTTCGTAATCGGTACCGGATTGGGTTCATTCAATGCGGCAAAGCTCGCGTTTCCCGATTTTGTGACGGGCAACGAATATTTTGCTTTTGGGCACATGCGCCAAGTGCACGTGATGGCGGTTATCTTTGGCTGGATTTCGATGGCGTTTGCCATGGCCATGATGTACATCACGCCTGCGCTCGGAAATAACAAGTTATGGTCTGAAAAGCTGGGCTTGTGGAATTGCTTTCTGTGGAATCTGGGGCTGACTCTGGGCTTGACGGTTTTGTGGGCGGGCGTTACCTCTGGCCGTGAATATTCCGACTTTCCGTGGCCGATTGATTTGTATCTGGCTACCTGTGTATTCATTCCGCTCGGGATTAACGTCTGGATGACCATTCTGAATCGCCGTACCCAGGGGATATACACGACAAACTGGTTTTTTGCAGCAGCTACCTTTATGGTGATTATCGTGTTCCTGATCGGCAATTTGCCCGAGTTCTTTCATTTGACCGGTCTGACCGAGGCTTACCTGACATGGTGGTTCGCGCATAATGTGCTGGGGCTCTGGATAACCCCGGTGGCCGCGGCGATCGCGTACTACACTATTCCCAAGGTTACGGGGAATCCGTTGTACTCACATCGTATCGGGCACTTGCATTTCTGGTCGGTGGTGGTGTTCTATTCAACTCCTGCAGCCCATCACCTGATGTCTGCACCCCTGCCTGAGTGGCTCAAGTCTTTCGCCTCTGTTGAAGGCGTTCTGATTTTGGTGCCTGCGATCGCATTCGTGTCGAACATCATGCTGACCATGCAAGGCAAGTGGTATATGTTCGTGGAGAATATCGAGGTTCGTTTTACCGTTACAGGTTGTTTGATGGCGATCCCGCTGAACATGCAGGGTGGCTTTCAGCAAACTCGTGCTATTAACTGGTACATACATGGAACGGGCTGGATTGTTGCCCATGCTCATCTGGCGTTGCTGGGATTTTCGACCTTCCTGGAGGCGGCTGCGGTTTATTACGGCTTGCAGACAATACTGAAGCGTAAGCTGTATTCCATAACACTGGCCAATTTGCATTTCTGGCTGTTGCTGATCGGCTTCACCGTTTACTGGGTCTCCATGACGATTGCCGGCCTGATTCAGGGAGCAGGCAAGATATATGAGGTTCCCTATATCGACGTGGTGATTGCGGAGCATCCTTACATGATTGCGCGTTGGCTCGGCGGTACCATGGTGTTTTCGGGCAACGTGCTGTGGCTATACAACATGTGGATGACTGCACGCAAAGGGACTGTAGTGCCACAGGGTCGTTTGCCACATGAACTGGCTTACGAGCGCTAATATTGAGCCGAAAAAAATTTAGGGAGATCAAGCATGGCTGGATTTAGGGAGTATAAAATCGGAGCGAGACTGTTCGGCTTGGCGCTGGGCGGATCGATGACAATTACCTTGTTTTTTCCGAGCATTAACATTGCGTCGGTGTCCTCAACTGATGTTGCCCTTACAAAGCAATTGGCAGTAGGTCACGAATCAGGTTTCAATCTTGATGACCCGTGGATGCTGGGCAAGAACAAGCCGCTTGGCGTTTCGCTAAAGGTTGATCCGAAGACGAATCAGCCTATAGACGGCGGGATGCAGGTGTATGTCTATGAGAAGGGAACTTCCTTCCCGGCGGGTATCTTGCATCCGAGGATATTGGGTGAAGGGATCCAGGAGTTGAGTGTGCAGCAGGGACACGTTAACGATGCCCAGAAGAATGTAGGCGCTGTCTTCACTCTGGCCAAGGGGACATATCAAGGCAAGCAGTATAGTTACATCGATAATCTAACCGCAACCAAGGGGTGGACGCCTGCTGACGTGATGCGGGTAGCCAAAGATTCTGATGTTTCACATGCGGGCGTGGGTAAAACCATGTTCATCCGCGAAGGCTGCTGGTGGTGCCATACACTGCTGCCCGAGGAAACTCAGGATTGGCAGGTATTCGGCGCACCTCCGATGACGGGTGACTTCAACGGCGAATCGCCAACCGCGTTCGGTTCCGATAGAAAAGCGCCTGACCTGTTGCATGTGGGTTCACGCAATTCATCCAAGGAATGGATGATGATGCACTTCTTCAATCCTCGCTTGGTTCAGCCGCACTCGATCATGCCGCGCTTTGATTATCTGTGGGGCAAAACTGATGCTTCTGGCAAAAAGATCGATTTCGCGAAGTGGAGGGCT
>CAZCKZ010000034.1:0-12848 GCA_964499395.1 uncultured Gallionella sp.
CTTTATTGACGTTGTTTTCCTGTTCGGCAAGCGCTTTCAGTTGAGCTTCCAGTGCGTCCACCACCTTTGCCATTTCGGCTGTTTTTGCCTGTTCCTGTTTAAGGCTTTCCTGCAGATTCCCGATCGTTTTTAAATGTTCGAGTGACTTGTTCTTTTCTTCCTGGAGCTGGGCCGTCTTCTTTACCAACTCCAAAATATTGTTCTGCTCTTCGCTGAGATTGCTTTGCGCATCATCGCCTGCCGGTTTGCCGGCATAGGCGCGAATTTTGATAGTCGTCTTGTCTGGCTTTGACATTGCCCACCTCTGGCCACAAAAACCCGGTAAACCTTGCTCCCACTATAACGGCGCATCCCGCAGAAAAACCGGTTGTACTGCTTCCGGCCGGACCGGGGGTTGCATGTCTGCCGAGGTCATGACAAAGACGATCGGCGTTTACGTTGGTCAATCTTGCGCCTTCACCGGACCCGGCGGCTGGTCACTGCCTGTGGACGATGGCGTGGAAGCGTCTCCCAACGGGTCAGCCAGCGGGACAACCCCGGCCGGCTGGTTTTCCGCTGGCTTCGGAGTGGCTGTCAGGGCTTTCGCTTCAGACTGTATCGCGACCGAGGGGTTGCCCGGTTGTTGTATGTCCGGTTGTTGTATGCCCGTCTGAGTCACCGATGGGTTCTTGATCGTCGCCACTGAAGCCACCTGCGGCTTGTTTTCTATCGACGATCCGGACGTATCCGGCTTCGCGGGGGGTTTCCATCCGGGTGGGTGCCGCGGAAGCGGACCCGACAGCAGACCGTTGATTTCGCTTTGGATCAGCGATTCCTGTTTCCGCCTCGATGGATGCGGGTCGGGTGCAATATGAGCAGGCCGGAAAACCGGGGCACTGACCCATATCCTTTCGCTTAACGGAACCGGTGGGGCCTCATGCTGTATCCGTTGAAAAATCACCCATCCCTGCCAGGATGCTGCTGCAATCGCAATCGCCGCCAGCACCGCCAGCAACCACGCGCGGCGCTTCCTGTCTTGTGCGCGAACCACCCTGACCTTGGCCCCGCCGAAAAAAGTACGGGTGATTTCCGCCTCGCCGATGTCCCACACAGTATTGACTTTCGTTTGCGGGTCACTTGCCAGTAATTGGCGATTCAGAATATCGAATTGACTGATTTCATACCCCATCTATGCTGCCCTCTGAAATTTTGCAGTTTAACTGTTGCATGATAACAAGCCCATTTCGGCTTGTGGTCGCTAATGCGTCGGCATTCAAAAACCGACTGCATATGAATTATTTACGGTGCAGGTCCATTGTGCACCCCGGCTACTCGATCGCCAACTGAGCCTTCTCCAGCGGAAGTACCGGTTGTTGCGGCTTTTCCGTCTGTGCCTGTTCCAGCTGCTGCATTTCCTGCTGCAGCTTGACCAGTTGCTCTGCATCGAACTGGCGTTTTTTCTCTTCCTGGGCCGCCAGCTCCTTTTTCCGCTCTGCTTCCATTTCTTCCGGACTCTTGTACTCGTGCAGGGTCAGATTCATCATTTCCATCGTTGCCGAGCCAGGCTCACCGCGCTTGCTCTTGAGCTTGATGTTCAGGCGGAGTTCGTTGGCCGAATCGGCGTTGCGTATCGCCTCTTCGTAGGATATCTGGCCATCGTTATACAACTCGAACAACGACCAGTCAAAGGTGCGCATGCCGAGCTCGCGCGACTTTTCCATGATGCCTTTGATCTCGTGGAAATCGCCCTTGAATATCTTGTCGGCGATGGTCGGCGTGTTGATCAGGATTTCGATGGCGGCCCTGCGCCCCTTGCCGTCCTGGGTGCGCACCAGCCGCTGCGATATCAGCGCGCGCAGGTTGGCGGAAAGGTCCATCAGCAACTGGTTGCGCCGCTCTTCCGGGAAGAAGTTTATGATGCGGTCCAGAGTCTGGTTGGTGCTGTTGGCGTGCAGCGTGCCCAGGCACAGGTGGCCGGTTTCGGCGAAAGCGATGGCGTGCTCCATGGTTTCCGCGTCGCGGATCTCGCCGATCAGGATCACGTCCGGCGCCTGGCGCAGCGTGTTCTTCAGCGCGTGATGCCAGCTATGCGTGTCAACGCCGACCTCACGGTGGGTGACCAGGGATTTCTGGGATTGATGCACATATTCCACCGGATCCTCGACCGTGATGATGTGCCCCTTGGAAGTACGGTTGCGGTGATCGATCATCGCGGCCAGCGAAGTGGATTTGCCCGAGCCTGTGCCGCCGACCACCAGCACCAGCCCGCGCTTGTTCATCACGACATCTTTGAGAATCTCGGGCAGCGCAAGCTTCTCGAAGTTGGGTATCTCGGCGGCAATGGTGCGGATGACCATGCCGACATTCTGCTGCTGGACAAACACGTTGACACGGAAGCGGGAGACGCCCGGAACGGAAATGGCAAAATTGCATTCCATTTCCTTGGCAAACTCCGCGCGCTGGGTTTCATTCATCAGCGCATGCGCCAGCTGGCGTGTGATCTCTCCGGTAAGCTTTTGCGAGGTCATCGGCTGCATTTCACCCTGCGCCTTCATGCTGGGCGGGAAATCGCTGGAGATGAACAGGTCGGAGCCGCCCGCCTTGCTCATCGCGGTGAGCAGTTTGATGATGTATTCGTAGGCTTGCTGATCGGTAAGAGCCGGCATCTGATTTCCTTCCAACGACAATTTCGGTGGAGAATTATATCCGTTTATTTTAGCAGCGGGCAGTCCGGGACGGGCAGTCTTGACTGTATTTTCCGATGCCCATAACCCCTGTTCGCGCGCTTTGAATTTTTAGGGTAATGTCCATCTCTTCAAATGAGGTGCAGTCATGAAAAAACGTGTATTGATTCTGGGCTATGGCGAAATGGGCCACGCGATGGAACACCTGCTCTCGGCACGGCACGATGTCCGCATCTGGGACATGGGCACGGTGGTGAAGGGCCGCCATACGACGCTGGAGCAGGAAGTCGCCGAGGTGCAGGTGATCCTGTTCTGCCTGCCGGTGAATCCGCACCGCGAGATTGCGAGCCGCATCGCACCCTGCCTCGCAAAGGGCAGCTTGTGCCTGACGATCGCCAAGGGACTGGACGAATCCGGGCAAACTGCGGCCCTGATATTCGAAGACGTATTCGGCGGCAAGCATCACTACGGGGTGGTGTATGGCCCGATGATCTCGGAGGAACTCAGGGCGGGACAGCACGGCTTTGCCGATGCGGTGCTGTCCGAAACTGCGGATTTCGGTGCGATACAAAGCCTGTTCCTCGGCAGCAGGCTGATCTGCCAGCAGGCATCCGACATGCACGGCAGGAGCTGGTCGGTGATCCTGAAAAACGTGTATGCGATCATGTTCGGCGTCTCGGATGAACTTGAGCTGGGCAAGAACATGCGCGGGCATCTGATGGTTACCGCGATTGCGGAATTGTCCGGCATCGTGCGGTCATTCGGCGGGAAGGTTCATACACCCAACGGCTATGCCGGGCTGGGCGACCTGGTGACGACCGGCACCAGCGAGGATTCGCATCACCATACGCTGGGGCGGCAACTGGTGCGCGGTGATTGGGCCGACATCTCCGGAGAGGGAGTGCATACCCTGCGCATGGTCGAGAAATTCCACCTGTTCGAGTGGCGTGCCTATCCGCTGTTCTCGCTCGCCCATGACATCGTCACCGCGCCGGAGATGCTGCGTGAGCGGGTGGATGACTATCTCAAGCAACTGCGCGACAGGGTCAGTTGTGCCATATAAAGCGGTACCCGGTCAGGACCATGCAACCGGGAACAATGCCCCGTCCCGCCGGTTCGATCTCCGGCCCGTGCCCTTATATTATTGGTCAGCGCTGACGCAACGCATTCGCAATACGCTGCAGCGCATCGGCAATGACATGGCGCGGTGACGCAATGTTGAGACGCATGAAACCGCTCCCGCCCTGACCGAAAGCTATGCCGTGGTTCATTCCCACGCCCGCTTGCCGCACAAAAAACTCGCGCAGTTGTACATCGTTCATTCCCAGCTCGCGGCAATCCAGCCAGAGCAGATAGGTGCCCTCGGGCTGGATGAGCCGGATGGCGGGCAAGTGTGTGCGCAGATAATCGCCGACAAAATCGCGGTTGTCGCGCAGATAGACCAGCAGGCCGTCCAGCCATGCTTCTCCGCCGCGATAGGCGGCTTCGAATGCGGCAATGCTGAACGGATTGGTGTTGGCCACATGCAGGCTGTCGAAGATTTTCCGGAGCGCGTCGCGCTGCGCGGGATCGGGCACGATCAGGCTGGACAGGCCGAGACCGGGAATGTTGAAAGTCTTGCTCGGTGCCACGGCTGTGATGAGTTTGTCGCCATCGCCAGCCAGCTTCGCCAGTGTGGTGTGCTGCGATTCGGGATAGACCAGGTCGGCGTGTATCTCATCAGACAAAATCGTCAGATCGTAACGTCGCGCGATGCGCAGGATTTCTTCCAGCTCAGTGCTGTTCCAGACACGGCCCACCGGATTGTGCGGCGAGCAGAACAGCAACAAGTTCGCGCCCTCCGCAGCGCATTGTTCGAGGTGATCGAAGTCCATCGTGTAGCGGCCATTTTCCGGACGCCCACTTTCCAGATGCCCATTTTCCAGACGTAGCGGATTCTCGATCAGGCGGCGTCCGTTGGTGGTCACCGCCGAGAAGAACGGAAAATAAACCGGCGGCTGAACGATCACGCCCTCGTCCTGCTGCGTGAAGGCCAGCACGGTTGCAAACAGCGACGGCACCACGCCGGGCGCCATCACGATCCAGTCGCGCTGCACCGTCCAGCCATGGCGGTTTTTCAGCCAGCCAATCAGCGCGTCGTACAGGCTGTCCGGGTAAAAGGAATAACCGTAGATTGGATGCGCTGCGCGTTCGGCAAGCGCGCGGGTCACCGCTTCCGGCGCGGCGAAATCCATGTCGGCCACCCACAGCGGCAGCACATCCGGCGTGCCGAAATACGCGGCGCGTCCGTCATGCTTGACCGAGGCCGTACCGTCGCGCGGAATTTCCCGATCGAAGTCGATGCTCAAGCAATGCGCTCCCACAACGTGACTTCGGAGAGACTGTGCTGGAATTTATGCCGGGTCTCGCGGATCACGAAAGGCACGTCCTGTGGCGGCTCGAGCAAACGGAAGTGCGGTTCGAGCAATTTTTTCAGGCCGTCCAGCGTGGTGAAATTCTCACCGTTTTTCTTGAACCCGCCTATCCATTCTTCGAGCTCGGTGTGCTCTTCCAGCCAGGTATAGGGCGAAGCGATCAGCAGGATGCCCCCGGGATTGAGGCGTTCATGAACGGCGGCGAGAAATTTTTTCGGGCTGTACAGACGGTCGATCAGGTTGGCGGCCAGTATCAGATCGTAGCCGCTGAATACCGATTTGAGATTGCAGGCATCGCCCTGAAAAAAGTCCACCTTGTGCCGCGCCTCGTCCAGTTCCAGATCGGCCAGCTTGCGTTCCTTGTAGCTGACCAGTTGTCCTTCTTCGGTAAGGGTGTAGCGCAATATGCCCTGTTTGGCGAGCTGCACGCCGGAGCCGATGAAGCGCGCGGAAAAGTCGATGCCGGTGACATGACCGAAATGACGCGCCAGCTCGAATGTGGCCCGGCCCGCCGCACAGCCCAGATCGAGCGCATTGCGCGCCGGTTTGTTTCCCATCGCACGGATCGCAATTTTGGCAAGCGCCTGCGGAAAATTCGCCACACCGAAATATTCATCGCCGTAATGAAATTCGGCATATTCGGACAACAGCCTGTCCGTTTCATAATGCGACTCGGGCACGCTGGCGGGCGCATCGGCAATAACGTATCGAAATCCGGCATGCTGGAAGAAATGGCGGCGAAATGCATAGCGCGCGCTGCGCAATGCCTCATTGCCGCAGGAAATCCACGAGCCGCCCTTGATCAGGTTGTGGCGCCCGTCGAAGGTCGGCGTGGTGAAATCGTCGTACAGCGGATGCACTTCAAAACCGACGAACGGATAGATCGGCGTTTCCGTCCATTGCCAGACATTGCCGACCACATCGTAGAGCTCGCCGTGGGGAAACTCCGTGACGGGGCAAGAGGACGCATAATGATCCAGATGGATGTTGGCTGCCGCGATGCGGTCATGCGCAATCTCCGCGCATCCGGCAAAGTCGTACAGGCGATACCATTCGTCCTCGCTGGGCAGCCTGACCGCCTGCCCGGTGCGCAGCTTTTTCCAGTTGCAGAACGCCTTGGCTTCGTGATAATTCACCTCGACCGGCCAATCCCACGGCATCGCCACTTCCTCGGTCATCAGGCGCAGCAACCAGCCGTCGCCTTGCCTGACCCAGAACGTGGGATGCGCCGCATGCGCGTAATTCCGCCAGTCCAGCCCTTCCTGTTCCCAACACGCATCGTTGGCATAGCCGCCGTCCTCGACGAAGCCGAGAAACTCGCGGTTGCTGACCAGGTAACGGCTGGCCTGAAAGGGCGGAATGCCGGCCTGGTGCGAACCGTACTCGTTGTCCCAGCCGTAACGGTCAGCCGATCTTTCCCTGCCCAGGTGCACCTCGCCGGCAGGTATCTGCACCAGCCGGTTTTGCGGCACACCATCGGGGTCTTGGCAGGACTTGCGGCACGGTTGCCAGGCAGGATGCGGCTTGACGTATTCAAGCGCGTGCTGGCGTATAAGCACCGACGACGTTTCCAGATGGATGCGCTCATGCTCGATGCACATCAGTATCGCCCACCACGGATGGTCCCAGACTATCGGCAGCGCAAGCGGCATCGTTTGTATCAGTTGATCGACGACCTCGCGCACCCGGTTGCGGTATTCGCGCACTTCGTCGACCCGCGGCCAGTCATAATGGGCATCGTCGAGGTCGTCCCAGCTCATTTCGTCCACACCCACCGCGAACATGGCTTCGAATTCCGGATTGATGCGTTCCTTGACCAGACCTGCGAGCACCAGCTTGTTGATGAAAAATGTCGCGGTGTGCCCAAAGTAGAAAATCATCGGATGGCGCAGCGTGATCGGTTTCCTGAAATAGGACGGTTCGCCTGCCAGCGTTTCAAACAACTGTTCGTAGCGGTTGAAGGTGGCGAGAAAGTATTCTCGAATTTCCCGGCGCGCGGCCCCGGCATCGCTGCCGGACAGCACGGGAGTTCGTTCGAATAGTCTGGGGGGCATCGCATCTCCTGTTTCGGTACAGATGGCATGAAGGATTCCGCCTTTGTCATTCCTGCGCCTGTCGAAACAGGTGCGATATGACGTTCTTTTCCGGATTGCCTGCCTGTGCCGAATTTTAACAGCGAATATGCCTGCATATAAGCGGTGTAGAATATTTCCGCGAAATTACAGAATTCATTCTAATGCGCAACGCCCCGCATCTCGTCGTCAGCATATCCGGTCACGGCTTCGGCCATGTCGCACAGACGGCCCCAATCCTGAATCTGCTGCAGCAGCGCATGCCGAAATTGCGCATCACGGTGCGCTCCGCCGTGCCCTTACTCCATCTGCGCTCGCGCATCCATGCGCCCTTCGCACATATGTCCGTTGAGGGCGACATCGGCATGGTAATGTCCTCGGCGCTGGATGTTCTTGCCGAAGAAAGCCGCGCAGCCTACCGGGCCTTCCATGCGGACTGGGATGCGCGGGTCGCCAACGAGGCCGGATTGCTGCGCGAACTCGGTGCGGACCTGGTGCTTTCCAATGTCGGTTATCTGCCGCTGGCGGGTGCGCAGCGGGCAGGCATTCCGAATGCGGCGCTGTGTTCGCTGAACTGGGCGGATATCTACCGTCACTACTGCGGCGATGAAGGCATCGCCGCGCGGATGGATGATTGTTACGCCAACGCCGAGGCCTTTCTGCGCGCCACGCCGGGCATGGTCATGGACAATCTGCCCAACCTGATCCCGGTTCCGCCCATCGCTGGGATCGGCACGAATCGGCGCGCGGAACTCGATGATCGCCTCAAACTGCCATCCGGCGAAAAACTGGCGCTGGTCAGTCTGGGCGGTATCGCCAGTCGCTTGCCGATCGAACGCTGGCCGCGCATCCCCGGCGTGCGCTGGCTGGTCCAGGAAAACTGGCAAATCGACCATCCCGATGCAATCATCCTTGAAACATTGCAAATGAGCTTCAGCGACCTGCTCGCCAGCAGCGACGCGCTGATCTGCAAACCCGGCTACGGCAGCTTCGTCGAAGCGGCAAGCTGCGGTGTGCCGGTGCTCTACGTCCCCCGCCCCGACTGGCCCGAAGCCACCGCCCTGATCGTGTGGCTGCAGCAACACGGCCCCTGCCGCGAAGTCTCGCGGATGGAACTGGAACAGGGAACCATAGACGATGCGCTGGAAGAAATCTGGAACGCGCCCAGACCGAAGCCAGTCATTCCTGAAGGCGCAAACCAGGTAGCTGAGTGGTTGGCGGAAAGACTTGGATCGTAGATTGATGTTCGTATCAAACTCAAAAATCGCTGCACAACGTCGCGAGCGAAGACAGAGCTAGGCTAGACAGGTTGAGAAAGCGGAATGTACATCTAGTACATGAGCATTCCGAAACCTGTCTCAACGACGCTCTGTAGAGCGCAGCAGTTGTGAGGAGGTTTTTTTAGTGGGTGTGGCCACCCTCTCCATGCACATGCCCATGCTCCAGTTCTTCCGGCGTAGCCGGCCGCACGCCGGTCACAGTGCAGTTGAATGTCAGCGTTTTGCCGGCCAGCGGATGATTGCCGTCCACCGTCACCTCGTCGTCGGTGACTTCCACCACGGTAAACAGCATGAAATCGTCTTCATCCGAAGCCTCCGGTGCGCCTTCGAATTGCATGCCGACGGCGACATCTTTTGGAAAAGAGCTGCGCGGCTCGACTTGGACCAGATTGTGGTCGTATTCGCCGAAAGCGTTATCGGGCTGCATGGTCACGCTGCATTTTTCCCCGACACTTTTGCCGTGCAGTGCCTCTTCGACCAGCGGGAAAATCCCGTCGTAGCCGCCATGAAGATAGCTGATCTGTTCTTCGACACTTTCCAGCAGGACGCCGGACGAATCGAATAGTTCGTAGTTCAGCGAAACAACCGAATCTTTGGCGATTTTCATTTCATATCCTTTATCAAATTGAGAATTTCCTGCGCATGTCCGTGCGCCTGCACGCCGTACAGGACATGACGCAGCTTGCCGTGCTTGTCGATCACGAACGTGGAGCGCTTGATGGACAGCTTCTTTTGCCCATCGATTTCCTTTTCATACATCACACCATAGCGTTTGCAGATGCGCGCATCGGGGTCAGAGAGCAGCAATACCGACAATCCGTACTTGTCGCGAAACGTGGCATGACTCAGGCAATCATCGCGGCTGATACCGATCACGATGCAGTCCAGCTTGGCGAACTCTTCTTCCATTGCGCTGAATTCATTGGCCTCCATGGTACAGCCCGGCGTATCGTCCTTAGGGTAGAAATAAAGCACGACATTCTTCTTACCTTGTTGCGATGCAAGACTGAACATCTGCATATCGGAATCCGGTAACTCGAAGTGCGGCGCTTCTATCCCTGTAACAAGTTGCATTGACATTGGTGTTTTCCCCCGTGCATCATTTTAAACACTTTTCCGGCACGTTATAAATATATTTCCGTCATGTCCAGACCGGGCATGACGCGGCTATAATCCGCTCGATGAAAAGCAAATCTTCTTTGCTCGGCGGCCTGAGCGTTAACGAATTTCTGCGCGATTACTGGCAGAAAAAGCCCTTGCTGATCCGTCAAGCCTTCCCGGCATTCAATGGCTTGATCGATCCGCAGAAATTGCTTGCACTCGCCTGCACGGAAGATGTGCAGGCACGGCTGGTAACGCAAAAACGCGGCAAATTCGAATTGCAGCAATCGCCATTTGAACCGGAAGAACTTGATAGCCTCGGCAAGACCAAGTGGACGGTGCTGGTGCAGGGTGTGAATCATTATCTTCCCGAGGCAGCCGAACTGCTCCAACACTTCGCTTTCATCCCTTACGCGCGGCTGGACGACCTGATGGTCAGCTACGCCCCAAAGGGCGGCGGAGTGGGGCCGCACTTCGATTCCTACGATGTGTTTTTGCTGCAGGGTTCGGGACATCGCCGCTGGCAGATTTCCGCGCAGGCGGATCGCAGCCTGATCGCAGGCGCACCGCTGCGCATCCTGCGCGATTTCAGGGTCGAGCAGGAATGGGTGCTGGAAGCCGGCGACATGCTGTATCTGCCGCCGCACTATGCGCACAACGGTATCGCCGAAGACGACTGCATGACCTATTCCATCGGCTTCCGCACGCCCGCCTACCAGGAACTGGCCGAGCAATTCCTGGTATACCTGCAGGATCGGATAACCGTGGATGGCATGTACGCCGATCCCGGCCTGAAGACGCAGAAACATCCCTCCGAAATCAGCGCAGCCATGCTGCATCAGGTGCAAAAGGCCATCAAACAGGTGCGCTGGGACAGGGAGGACATCGCAAACTTCCTCGGTTGTTATTTGAGCGAACCCAAGCCGCATATCTTCTTTGATGCGCCCGAACGGCCGCTGAGCCAGGCGAAATTCAGGCAGGCGATACAAAAGCGCGGTGTAAAGCTCGACTTGAAAAGCCAGATGCTGTGCCATGCCGGCCGGATATACATGAACGGCGAAGAGCATCAAGTGGGTGAACGGGATTATCTGTTGTTGCGCAGCCTGGCCGACCGGCGCGAATTGCCCGCCTTGAAGGACTGCACTGCCGAGTCGCTTGAACTGCTTTACCAATGGTATCTGGACGGCTATATTTCTCTCATCTGAACCAGAGGCTGACCATGAACGACGATGCATTGCAGCATACCCAACTGGACGGCATCACGGACTATACCGCCGCGCTCGACACGCTGTGCAAGCTGGCACAGCGCAACCTGTACCTGTTCGAAAAGGATTTCGACGGTCTGGGATATAACAGCGAAGCACGCTACACGACGCTGCGCAATTTTTTGCTTGTCAACTCCGCCCACCGGCTGTTCGTGCTGGCCCATGACACGCATTATTTATCCACGATGTGCCCGCGCATGCTGATGCTGCTGCAGCAATTCGGCACCAGCATGTTCATCCATCAGACGCCCAAGCACCTGCAGCATATCTCCGAACCTTTTTCCGTCGCGGATGAGTCGAACTACGTGCGCCGCTTCCACTTTGACGATCCGCGCGGAGTTCTGGGACAGCACGACCCGGAAAAGGCGCGCGCGCTGAAATCCCACTTCCTGGAGATGTGGGAATCCTCCCATCCTGCTGTTTCCAATACAAAACTTGGATTGTAAAAAAATATTTCATGAACATCTGGATTTCCTGATATTACCTGCTAGAATGCGCCGCCTTCGATCTTGGGTGCATTGCCGCTTTGCTTCTGGATGCATTTGAATCCGGGTAAATTATTGTGTATCTCAACTAAACTCTCCTAAGGAAAACAAAATGAAACGTATCGCGCTTGTTGCCGCTCTGCTGGCTCTTGCATTGACTGCTTGCGGACAAAAAACCGCTGAAACTGCCGCTCCTGTTGCTGCGCCTGCAGCCGCACCAGCTGCAGCCTCTGCACCAGCGGCGACATCGGCTGTCGGTGCACCTGTTGCCGACGACAAGAAGTAAAGCAAACGTTGTTAAAAACAAAAAGCCGGCGCAAGCCGGCTTTTTGTTTCTGCAGTTGTTTCCCTGGCCCCTTCAGCTGATCTCGCGCCAGGCGAACCCTTCTTCCTGTGTTGCCACCCCCACCCAGCTTTCTTCGCAGCTGGCCGCAACACTCAACGCCCGCACGGCAAGTTCAGGTGTATTGTTCCTGCGGCTGAGATGCGCGGCGACCAGGTGTTGCAAGCGGCTGATATCCAGGCTGGCCAGGATGCCGGCAGATTCATTGTTGTTCAGATGCCCGAAACGGCCGCCCACACGCTGCTTCAGGCTGTACGGGTAATCGCTGTTCATCAGCATTTCAACATCGTGGTTGCACTCCAGCACCAAAGCATCGCATCCGTTCAGTGTCTGTTCGATATGCGCGGTGGTGCATCCGGTATCGGTCAATACGCCGAGCCGGTGAGCGCCATCGCCAAACACGAACTGCACCGGCTCGGTGGCATCGTGCGGAACCGGATAGGGGATGATTTCGAGATCGCCGATCACAAATGCCAGATGGGGATCGATTTCACGGACATCGGCCATGCCGGCAAAGGCTTTTTCCTGGGCGCGCAGCGTGCCGTGCGTAAGCCAGACCGGCAGATTGTATTTGCGTGCCAGCTTAGCCACGCCGCCAATATGATCGCCGTGCTCATGGGTCACGACGATGCCGCTCAACTCCCCGGGAGACACGCCCAGACGCGCCAGGCGCATGACGGTGTCCTGCAATCCAAAACCGCAGTCCATCAGCACTCGCGTCTGACGGTTGCCCGGACCAGCGCTTTTCATACCGGCCGCAACCAGGAGCGCGTTGCCTTCGCTACCGCTGCCCAAAGACGCGAAACGCATAACCATCAGCGGCTCACCGTCACTGCTGCTGATTGATGTTCTTGTAGATCGCCTCAAGCATCTGTTTGCTTACCTTGTTGCTCGCGCCCGCCTGATCGGTGATGGACACTTCGCAGGTGTTTCCCCCGTCCTTGACGTTCACGCGGTAGTGCCGGGTCGTGTCCTCGTCGCTCTTCCAGAACATCAGCTTGTCCAGAAAACCTCTATCGAGCCTGACGGGGCGCAAGTAGTAGATGCCTTTCTCGCGGTCCCTGTCTTCAACGACCAGACCCGCGCTTTCGAGGGCCAAACCCACTTTTCGCCAGGATCGGTCAAACGGATCGTTCAGCACGATGATCGTGCTGCCGCCGGAAAAAGGCGATCCGATGCCGACGCCGATCCTCCTGGTTCCGGTCAGCGACTATGACAAGTTCGT
>CAZCKZ010000035.1:0-12753 GCA_964499395.1 uncultured Gallionella sp.
CCAGGCTGCAAAGGGAATGGCGGCAAGGATGGGCAGCGCATACCATGGAAGTTGTGCACTCAGTACGGCTACGCAACCGGTCAGCCCGGCAATCATCGCGAGCGGCAAAGTGAATATGCGTCCGGTCGGGAGCGCTTTGTTGACTATCATCTGAACCAGCAAGTGAGCGGCCGCGGCAGATCCAAGGGCCAGGCCGAACTGGCCGAGCAGGGCGGACGCCCCGACCAGCGCCGCGCCGCCGGTGCCGATACCCAGCGCACTGGCTGCGCTGGCGGCGCGCAGCGGTTCTTTGTCCGACAGTTTGTCCATACCCCATACCAGTATCGCAACATAGGCCGCGCATCCTGCGCCCCAAAGCAATGCAGGCTGGAGGGGTTGCTGCTGGAGGATACGCTGCACCGTCCAGATGCAAGCCGCGCCCCCGAGCACGGGAAGCAGCGAACCAAACTGGCGCAATTGGATTAAGTGGAACAACAGCGCGAGCGCCGCGCTGACCAATCCCAACAGAACGATTTTTCGCGCGGCAGTGAGCGGCACTATGGTGAAGTCGCTGGCCAGGTATATGGTGACGGCAAATCCGGCGATAATGGCCAGACCGCTCAATTTTATACGTTGAAATAGTACAGCGGTAATCAGCGCAACCAGAAAAGGGGCCAAGCCCGCTTGCACAGCCGGATTATTGAGCAGTTCCTGCAACTTAACCTCCGGTTTGATATCGAATCGATGCGAGTTTACCACCGGCGAGAAACTCTTGAAATCTGAAGATAAGCACCCAATAAGCACGGCGCCATAATCCTGGCATGGTAAAACGTCCGGCAATATTTTTACATTGGAAATACATGAAACGAATTTCCCTGTTCATATTGACCAATCTGGCCGTTCAACATCACTTTGCGCCCGCTTTGCGCACTAAACAATAATTATTTTTCGCTTGACCATACTGACTATAATGATCGAGCAATTTCTGACAGAAGTTCCGCTTGAATATTGTGGAGGCATTATGGCAATGAAGCAAAATGGTTGGATGAAGGCGGCAATCGTTTTGGTTGCGCTGATCTTGGCCGGTTGTTCAACCGAAGTAAAACGAATTGGGGTAAATGAAGTAAAAGACATCCCCGGTATCTGGAACGACACCGACTCGCGTCTGGTTGCAGAAGAAATGGTTCGTGATTCTCTTTCCGCCGGGTGGATTGATCGCTACAGCTTGTCTTTAAGGAAAGTCCCGGTAGTCATCATCGGCAATATCCGTAATCTCTCGAAAGATCGCATAAACACCAATAGATTCGTATATGACCTTGAACGTGCCTTGGTCAATTCCGGACGTGTCGATGTGGTTGCGTCGCTGAGCGAGCGCGGAACTAAGCGGGAAGAGCGAGCCGATACGGGTCTCAGTGCCGCGGAAGCCACCCGGAAAGAGATGGGGGAAGCAGGCGCGGATTACATGTTGATGGGCTCGATCAACAGCATCGCCAATACATCAGACAACGGGCAGATTCATTATTATCAGGTTGATCTCACATTGTTTAGCCTTGCCGACAATCGAATTGTCTGGACCGGACAAAAAAAACTGAAGAATGAAGTCGGGAATGCCAAGTTACGCTAGCAAGCATGGCTAAACCCCGAGCAAACCCCTGGTTGCTGCGTGTTCAGGACGACTATGCCGCTTTCTGCCGGCAGTTCGAATCAACCGCGTGCCCGATTGAATTTCTCGGTCTGGATTTCTCGGGGCGATCAGCGTGAAGGAACAAATCAGTCAAGTGGCGGTGAGCGAACCGTGAAGGTTTGCGAAGGTGTCGGCAATAGCAGTTGCTGAACTATGCACGCACGGGTCTTGATTATTTGCGGCCCGGTGAAGCGGCAGTAATGCACCGGCCTTTGCCCTGACGATTATCGGGGTGTATTCAGGGGTTTAGCTGTCGAAGGCGTACTTGTCGCCTGTGGGGGTGGGGAGTTATCGTCGCTCTGGTCGTCGTCGAAATTGTAATTCGGACGAGGTGGCTTACCGTCATAGATCTGGCTTCTGCGGCGAAGCAGGTAACCTTCGCGAATAAACTGGTAGGGATCGATCATTGCTTCCTCCAGAACTTTTTCCTGATTCAGGAATTCGGCGCGATAGTTGATTCCCCTGAGCAAGTAAAGCTGGTTGCGTGTGCGCATGTCTTTCATTTGATACATCGGGCTGGCATAGCCATCGCCATACAGTCCGATCGAATCACGCAGTGTGCTCGGTCCCAGAATCGGCAAGACGATATAGGGGCCGTTACCGATGCCCCATTTTCCCAGGGTCAGGCCAAAATCCTGATTGTGCTTTTTCAAACCACCAACTGATGCAACATCAATCAGGCCAAAAACGCCCATGGTGGAATTTACAAAGAAGCGCATCCCGTCGGAAAAACCCTGCACCAGCTTGAATTGGAGCAAATCGTTGGCAGTGACGTTGACGTCGTCAAGATTGGAAAAGAAATTCGATATCATGGCTTTTACGACTGCGGGCATCGCCGCCTGATATCCCCGTGCGACGGGCTTGACAACAGCCTTGTCAACGATCTTGTTGAATTTGTAGATCCCCCGGTTGATGGGTTCGAGCGGGTCGGCCGGATTGGTCGCGTGGGTCGAGGCACAACCGCTCAAGGCAACGGCAGTAATTACGATGATAGTGCGTATGGCGTTCATTTTTATTTTGCTGCTTTGGATAGGCCGGGATTATATGGGTGTCGGGGCGGTATCTGAAAGCCGGATGTCAGCGTTGCACGGGAGCGGTCAGCTCGCCGAGATGAAAGCTGAATTTTCCGCTACTCCGTTCGGCGAAGTAATGTTCCAGACTGAAGCGTACCGGGCGAAAGGCAATTTCATCCCAGGGTATTTCAGTTTTGCTGAATAGTTTGACGTCCAGGCTTTCCTGCCCCGGGCAAAAATCCAGATCGAGCAATCTGGCGCGGAACAGTATATGAACCTGATTGATAAAGGGCAAGCTGTACATCGAATACAGGTCGCCTATCGCAATGCGTGCATTGGCTTCCTCGAGCGTTTCGCGTGCGGCAGCTTCGGCGGTGGTTTCGCCGTTTTCCATGAAGCCGGCGGGAAGTGTCCATAGACCGTGACGCGGTTCAATGGCACGGCGGCACATCAGGACTTTATCCTGCCATTCCGGAAGGGCGCCGACAATCAATTTCGGGTTCTGGTAATGCACCTCGCCGCAGCCGGTACAAACATGGCGCGTGCGGTTATCGTCCGGCGGGATACGCAGTTCGACAGGGGCGCCGCACAGGCTGCAATATTTCATGGGAAATCCGTCATGGAAGATTGGTGTGAAACAGCATCACTTTCAGGCGCGCTACCGGGAACTGGCGCTGACCTTGTTTGAGATCGAAACGGCCTGCGGGAAGTTCATGTTCAGCACCCGCTGTGCATCGTCGCGCAGTTTGTTCAATCCCAAAGCGTCATAGCCCTGAACCAGCACCTGCAGTGCATCCTGTACCGAAGGCGTGTCCGGATATTCCGTCAGCACTTCCTTGGCGCGGTTGACAGCTGCAACGTTGGCGCCTCTGCGCAGGTAGTATTTGGCAACATGAATTTCATATTTTGCCAGCGCGTCCAGCAAATACTGCATGCGCACTCTTGAATCCGGCGCATATTTGCTGGATGGGAAGCGCGATACCAGATCCTTGAAGGCGGCAAACGAATCCTGCTCTGCCTGCGGATCCCGTTCAGTGGGGTCCTGCCCGAACTCGAGTCCTAAAGTGCCGATACTGGGATTGAAATTCGCCAAGCCTTTCACATAGTATGCATAATCCACATGCGGGTTGTTCGGGTACTGCTTGATGAAGCTGTCGGCGGCGGAAATGGCCGACTCGGGCTCGCTTTCCCGGTAATAGGCATAGGCCAGATCGAGCTGGGCCTGCTGCGCGTAGCGGCCGTACGGATAACGGGATTGCAGGGATTCGAGCTGTTTGACGGCCGACTCGAAGTTGTTCCCGTCGAGGCTTTTCTTGGCCACCTGATACATTGTTTCGGCAGAAGTGGTTTTCGCCAGGCTGTCGGCATCAGGCCTGGAGCTGAACAAGCTGCAGGCAGTTAACGTAAAGAGCATGAATACGGCTAATATATGGCGCATGACAAATCCGGAAAAAAATTTGCGCAATTATACCACCCGCGTGGTCGGCGGGCTCGCGCGGAAGACAGACAGAAATGATGCGGGTGTGAATTCCCCGGCACCTGATGAGCAGCTTGCTGTTGGCAGGGTGCAGCATCTGATCGTTCCCGGCGATTACGGAGGATTGCGCCTGGACCAGGCATTGGTAAAGTTATTTCCCGAGTATTCGCGAAGCCGTTTGCAGGAATGGATCACCGGGCAACAAGTCAGGGTGGACGGCGAATTTGCCACGGCCAAACAAAAAGTCTGGGGCGGCGAAACACTGGAAGTGCTTCCGCAGGAACATCCTGCCGATCAGCCTTACCTGGCCGAGGACATCTCGCTGGACATCGTTTACGAGGATGAAATCCTGCTGGTGATCAACAAGCCGGTCGGGCTGGTGGTGCATCCGGGCAGCGGCAACTGGGAAGGCACATTGCTCAACGCGCTGCTGCATTACGCGCCGCAGCTGGCAGAGGTGCCGCGCGCCGGCATCGTGCACAGGCTGGACAAGGACACCAGCGGTTTGCTGGTGGTGGCCAAGACCATCCCGGCACAAACCGCGCTGGTGCGCCAGCTGGAGGCGCGCAGCGTGCAGCGGGAATACCTGGCGCTGGTGCATGGCGAATTGACCCGTGCCGGCAAGGTGGATGCGCCGATCGGGCGGCATCCTGCCCAGCGCGTCAAGATGGCGGTGGTGGAAAGCGGCAAGGCTGCGGTGACCCGCTACCAGATCGAGGAAAAATTCCCGAGCTGCACGCTGCTGCGCTGCAGTCTGGAAACCGGCCGCACCCACCAGATCCGTGTGCACCTGACGAGCATCGGCCATCCCCTGGTGGGCGACAGCGTCTACCTCAAAGGGCCGCAAAAGTGCGTACCGCAGTTGCGCGCATTGCTGGCCGGTTTCCCCCGCCAGGCATTGCACGCCACGCGTCTCGCACTGGAACATCCGGCCAGCGGCGAAAGAATGGAATGGCATGTGCCGCTGCCGCAGGACATGCAGGAGCTGCTGCAACAAATAAGGGCGATCGCAAATGGGCCTGCGTGAACATTTGATCATTCCGGACTGGCCTGCGCCGTTCAATGTTAAAGCGTTGCAGACGACGCGTGCAGGCGGCATCAGCAGCGCGCCCTACAACAGCTTCAATCTCGGCGACCATGTCGGCGATGCGCCGCTTGCGGTTGAACGCAATCGTATGATGCTCAACAGGCTGCTGCCAAGCGAGCCGGTGTGGCTGAACCAGGTGCATGGCACGGTCGTCGCCAGCGCGGACAGGGCGGGCTGCCTTCCCCAGGCCGATGCCTGCATCGCGCGGCATCGCGCGGCGGTGTGCGTGGTGATGACGGCGGATTGCCTGCCGATCCTGTTGTGCGATACGCAGGGCAGCGTGGTCGGCGTGGCACATGCCGGATGGAAGGGGCTGGCGGCCGGGGTGATCGAGGCTACCGTGAAATCGATGGAGGTTGCGCCGGAAAACATCATGGCATGGCTGGGCCCGGCAATCAGCCAGGATGCATTCGAGGTCGGTGACGAGGTGCGCGCGGCTTTCGTCGCCGCGCAGCCGCAAGCCGCATCGGCATTCATTCCCGGCCGGAGCGGGAAGTGGTTCGCCGACCTCTACGCGCTGGCGCGCCTGCGGCTGAATGCGCTGGGCATCACCCGGATTTACGGCGGCGGCAGTTGCACCTACCGCGAGCGCGATCGATACTTTTCCTATCGCCGCGACGGCGCGACCGGCCGGATGGGGACGTTCATCTGGCTGGAATAAGTGGGGCTGAGCATCAACCTGATATAATCCGCGCCTTATTTTTTCCCCGAATACATCATGAGCGTAGTGGCCTGGATTATTACCGCCAGTATCTGTGGCGGCGCATTGAGCGTGGCCTGTGCCGCAGTGTTTGCGCTCAATCCCAGAGCGCAGCGCTACCTCACAGCGATGGTGAGTTATGCCATCGGCGCGCTGCTCGGCGCAGTGTTCCTTGACATTCTGCCCGAGGCAATCAGGCTCACACCCAATGTCACCGTTCTTAGCGGGACGGTGCTGTTCGGCATCCTGCTGTTCTTCATCCTGGAAAAACTGGTGTTGTGGCGGCACTGCCACCATGAGCATTGCGAAGCGCATGAGTTGTTCGAATCCGAGCATGGCCACGATCATGGGCGCAGCGGCATGATGATCATGGTCGGCGACACCTTTCACAATTTTGTGGATGGCGTCATCATCGCGGCTGCCTTCCTTACCGACACGCATCTCGGCATCGTCACTGCGCTCGCCATCATCGCGCACGAAATTCCGCAGGAAGTCGGCGATTTCGCCATTCTGCTGCATTCAGGTTACAGCAGGACCAGGGCTTTTCAACTGAACCTCATATCCAGCTTTGCCTCTGTGGCCGGCGGTGTGCTGGGCTACTACACCTTGCAAACCTTGCAGTCGTGGATACCGTCGTTGCTGGGGCTGGCGGCGGCAAGCATGATTTACGTCGCGGTAGCCGACCTGATACCCGGCTTGCACAAACGCGCGCATTTGCGCGATACGCTGGAGCAGGTCGGGCTGATCGTGCTGGGCGTGGCAACGGTGGGCGGTCTGCTGGAAGTGCTGATGCCACAATGAATATCCAGATAAACCGGGGATTGGGGATATGAGTATGAGCAGTCAGCGCCGCCCGCCGCGCGTCGGCTTCGTCTCGCTCGGTTGTCCGAAAGCGACCGTGGATTCAGAGCACATCCTGACCCGTCTGCGCGCCGAAGGTTATCTGATTTCCGGCAGCTATCAGGATGCCGATCTGGTGGTGGTCAACACCTGCGGTTTCATCGACAGTGCGGTTGAAGAATCGCTGGATGCGATCGGCGAAGCGCTGGCAGAAAACGGCAAGGTGATCGTCACCGGTTGCCTGGGTGCCAAGGGAGATACGGTAAAACAGGCCCATCCGAGCGTGCTTGCCGTTACCGGTCCGCATGCTGCCGGAGAGGTAATGGAAGCCGTGCATCAGCATCTGCCCAAACCTCACGATCCGTATATGGATCTGGTTCCGCCGCAGGGGATACGCCTCACCCCAAAACATTTCGCTTACGTGAAAATTTCCGAAGGCTGCAACCATCGTTGCACCTTCTGCATCATTCCCAGTCTGCGCGGCGATCTGGTCAGCCGCCCGGTCGGCGATGTAATGGAAGAGGCGCACAGGCTGGTCAACGCGGGCGTGAAGGAATTACTGGTGATTTCGCAGGACACATCTGCCTATGGCGTAGACGTGAAATACCGCACCGGGTTCTGGGGCGGCAAACCGCTCAAGAGCCGCCTGACCGAGCTGGCAACCGCGATGGGCGACCTGAGAACACCCGATGGAGAGCGTGCGTGGGTGCGCCTGCATTATGTTTATCCGTACCCTCATGTGGACGAAGTGATCCCGCTGATGGCTGAAGGGAAAATCCTGCCTTATCTGGACATTCCGTTCCAGCATGCCAGCCAGCGCATCCTGAAACTGATGAAGCGTCCGGCCAGCAGCGAAAATGTGCTGGCGCGCATCAGGCAATGGCGCGAAATCTGCCCCGACCTGACATTGCGCAGCACCTTCATCGTCGGCTTCCCGGGGGAGACCGAGGATGAATTCGAGGAGATGCTCGATTTTCTGGGGGAAGCGCAGCTCGATCGCGTCGGCGCTTTCGCCTACTCGCCGGTGGACGGCGCGCTGGCTAACGCACTGCCCGATCACATCCCGCCTGAATTGCAACAGGAGCGCCTTGAGCGGCTGATGCTGCTGCAGGAAGAGATCAGCAAACAGCGCCTGAAACGCAAAATCGGCAAGACCATCACCGTACTGGTTGATGAAGTCGGCAACCAGGGCGCGATTGCGCGAAGCTCAGCCGATGCACCGGAGATTGACGGCGTGGTTTACATCGGCAACGGCCGGCACCTGAATGTGGGTGATTTTGTTGAAGTGAAAATAACCGATTCCGATGCCCACGATCTTTGGGCCGAGATCGATTAGCCGCAACTCCTTTGCGGGGGTGCCGGCGAGAAATTATCCCCTGGCTGAACTACCGGCGCCAACGTCCTTGCTACCGGGGTAAACGATACCCGGAGTAGGCATGCCATCCAGCATATCCATGTCGATTTTGAACTGCTGGCGTTCTTCCGGCGACATGTTCTTGAAATGTTCGCGCATTTCCTTGCGGCGTTCCTCGCGTTGCTCCGGCGACATGCTCTTCCAGTGCTCCTTCATTCTTATGCGGATCTTGTCGCGTTCTTCAGGTGACATTTGTTCCCAGTGTTCGCGCATTTCCTTGCGGCTTTTTGCACGTTGTTCCGGGGACATGCTGTCCCATTGCTTGCGTATTTCATTCTGGTTCGTGCTGCGCTCGCCGATAGGAATGTTGTCGATATTTTCGCTGAATTGATCGCGCATGATACGGCGATCTTCCGGGGACATGTTTTCCATCTCCTGGCGCATCGATTCACGTTCATGAATCTGCTGTTCGGGCGTCATGGATTTCATGCGCTCGATGCGTTCCTGAACGGTGAGTTTGTGTTCGCCGCCCGCACCCGAAGCGGCAACAGGTGGAGTGCCAGTTGACTTCAGGGGGTCGGCAGCCAGCGCATTCAGGCTAAACCAAGTAGCGATGAACGCTGCCATCAGTACCGGCAACCCGACAATCGCTGTAGGCTTGCCAGTAACCAGCCGTTTACCTGTCGATTTTGGGTTGATTAGCGGGATGGCGGATTGTTCCTCAAGTGTGATGGCTGGTGGTTTTATTGGCACTTTTGGCATGTTATACATGAATTCTTTCCGGAAATATCAGACGTCCAGCCTAGAATACAGTGCATGGTAGTGCGGGCCTGTAAACAAAGTGTTTTTTCCGGAGCCAAAGTTGTAAATATTTGTTTCAGTCATCCAACCACTCGCAACCTTATGCGGCTTCTGTGTATCATGCCGACATGGCCAATCCACAGCGTATTCTGATAGTCGATGACGATGCTCGTTTGCGCGAGCTGTTGCTGCGCTATTTGTCCGAGCAGGGCTTCGAGGCAAAGGCGGTCGGCGACGGCAATTCGCTGGACAAGGCGTTGGCACTGAAGCGCTATCACTTGCTGGTGCTGGACTTGATGCTGCCGGACGAAGACGGGTTGGCGATATTGCGGCGGTTGCGCGGTGCGGGTGAAAACGTCCCGGTGATTCTGCTCACCGCCAAGGGGGATGAGATCGATCGCATCGTCGGTCTGGAAATGGGTGCCGATGATTATCTGCCCAAGCCGTTCAATCCGCGCGAGCTGGTGGCGCGTATCCATGCGGTCTTGCGCCGCAAGGGAACGCAACCGGTCGGTGCACCCGAAATCGAGGAAAAGCGTGTCTCGTTTGGCGATTGCGAACTGGATCTGGCTACACGTGTGCTGACAAAATCCGGCGAGCAAATCTCGCTGTCTACCGGGGAATTCGCACTGCTCAGGACCCTGGTGACGCATCCGCGCCAGCCGCTTTCACGCGACAAGCTGATGGAGCTTGCCCGCGGCCGGGATCATGATCCGTTTGACCGTGCCATTGATGTGCAGGTTTCGCGACTGCGCAAGCTGATCGAGCCTGACCCTGCCAAACCGCGTTTCATCCAGACGGTGTGGGGACACGGATATGTGTTTGTCCCTGATGGAGCCAGTCCTTGATCCATTTGCCAAGGTCCTTGCTGGCGAGGTCCTTTTTGCTCATCGTTGTGCTGATCGTGCTGTCGCTTGCAGCCTCTGTGGTGATATTCCGCCATGTTCAACAGGAGCCCCATGCAAAACAGATGGCGCAACTGGTCGTGTCTGTGGTCAATCTGACCCGTGCCGCGGTGCTGTCTGCAGCACCCGAATGGCGTTCCGCGCTGCTGGCAGAACTGGCCGGATCGGAAGGGTTGCGTCTGCATATGGCTGAAAACGCAGACGTGCTCACGCCGTTGCCGGAGCAGCCGGAAGAAATGCGCCTGATGATGAAGAAGGTGCGCGATAGTCTGGGCAGCGAAACGCGTTTCGCATCCGAACGCAACGGCGAGGAAGCTTTATGGGTAAGCTTCTTTATCGGCGATGAAGAATTCTGGATCGCGCTGCCCAAGGATCGTGTCGAGCCTCCGGTGTACGAGGCTTTGTTTCCGTGGAGCTTATTGGTTTTTGTGCTTGCAATACCCGGCGCCTACTTCACCGCGCGCCAGGTTGTCCGTCCGCTGAAGAAAATCGCCCAGGCTGCCTTGCAGGTCGGGCAAGGAACATGGCCGCAGCCGTTGCCGGAAAGCGGCGCGCAGGAAATCGTCACGGTCTCGCGGGCTATCAACCAGATGTCCGCCGATCTTGCGGCCAACGAACGCGAGCGCGCGCTGGTGCTGGCGGGCATCTCGCATGATTTGCGTACCCCGCTGGCCCGGGTGCGAATCGCCGCCGAATTGAGCGCGGATGAATCGTTGCGCGAGGGGCTGGCTGCCGATGTGGAACAGATGGATGCGGTGATCCAGCAATTCCTCGATTATGCGCGCCTCGATGAAAACGAAGTAATGATTCGGACCAATCTGAAATCGCTGGTACAGGAAGTCGCGCAACAATTTTCCGCGCAAGCCAAATCGTTAACGCTCGACTTGCTCAATGTTCCATCCATTTCCGTCAGGCCGCTGTTATTGAAGCGCGCCCTCAGCAACCTGCTGGATAACGCTATCAAGTATGGCGGCGGTGAAATCACCGTGCAACTCCGGCGGGAGGAAGACCACATCATCCTGGCGGTAGCGGACCGAGGCGCAGGCATTCCCGGCTCGCAACATGCAACGGTGAAACGTCCTTTCGTCCGGCTTGAATCTGCACGCAGCAATTCGACCGGATCGGGCTTGGGGCTGGCTATCGTCGAACGCGCCGCGCGATTGAACGAGGGAGAATTAATTCTGGCAGACAATACAGAGGGGGGATTGGTGGCGAAACTGGTGTTGCCGATGCATGTAAATGCCACTGCTATTCACAAGTAGTTGCCTGATATTCATTTCACCACCAGAACCCCCTGTGGCAACGAGTCTTTCAGGAACTTCGCCAGATTATCCATAGTGGGCGTGAAGGGTGAGCGTCGCCGCCAAACCAGCCCGATTGTGCGTGATGCGCCCGGGTAAGAAAGCGGGCGCAGCACGACACGGGTACCAACGTCATGAGATTGCATGCCGGCAAGAGCCGGAATCAATGTGACCCCCAGTCCCATACTGACCATTTGGCGAAGGGTTTCCAGACTTGTCGCACGAAACTCCTCGTTTTCGAGTCTCTCCAGTCCGCAAGCCTCCAGAGCCTGATTGCGCAGACAGTGTCCTTCTTCCAGTAAAAACAGCCCGGCATTAACCAACTCATCGATATGCACCTCTTCTGCAGCAGCCAGGGGATGATCGGCGGGTACAGCTGCCAGAAACGGCTCGCTGAACAGCTCAATGGTTTCCATGGCGGGATCGTCGGTTGGCAAAGGAAGGGCCAGCAGGCCTGCATCCAGCTTTCCTTCGGTAAGGTGGGTAAGCAAGTTCGGTGTCATTTCTTCGCGCAGCAACAGGCGCAATTTAGGGAAATTTTCATGAACCTTCGGCAGGACATGAGGCAGGTAATACGGCCCCAGCGTGGGAATCACGCCGAGATGAATGTCGCGAAACATCGGATCCTTGATTTGCTTGGATAGTTCGCAAATACGGTTGGCCTCTTCAATGATGAGACGCGCTGAATCGACTATTTCATGGCCGATCGGCGTGAGGACCACGCATTTCAGGCTGCGGTCGAACAGGACGATGCCAAGATAATCCTCCAGTTTCTTGATCTGGGTGGACAGCGTGGATTGACTGACGAAACAGGCTTCGGCCGCATGGCCGAAGTGTCCGGCATCTGCCAGTGCCACAACATAACGCAATTCCTGCAGAGTCATGGTTTGCCTTAGATAAAATGGATTTGTGGATTCCATATGTTTCATTCGATACGTCAATCAAACAAGATTCCAACGGGGCATTGTCGACATGTGCCGGAGCGAATAAAACGTCACCTAATCCCGGAAATGCCGAAACACAAACGGCCCGCCAATGATGGGTTTGAACCTGCATCTTTTAAAAAACGACTTCAGGGCAACCGATCAAATTTTAATTATTTTTCATATTATGAATGAGCGTAACAAATTGTATGATTGATTATTTGAATGGATTCGATTTATAGAATCTTCAGCATTGCCTATCTCTGCAAATTCGTGAAATTCCCTTTATTTTCCTGCCTGCCGGGGCACGATTGATTCCGTCAATGCGCCCAATTCATACAATTCGTTAGATTAACCAGAACGCTTGGCCTTAAATCCCCGCTGCTGGTGGGGTGGTGTAACTGCATGTAACGACCATCAGCAGAATGTATGGCATAGCCTTGACGAAGACGAAGTGATTCTTAATACCCGGCAAGCTTTATCGGGTTAATTCAAATAACGAGGAGAACAGTAATGACTGACTTTGACAAGATAAGCAGGAGGGATTTTTTTACGATCAGCGGCAAAGCCGGGCTGGCCACCCTGGCGGCAACTGCGATGGGAGCCAATCTGGGGATGGTACAGGTGGCCGAAGCGGCAAGCATGGGAAAGGGCAATGTCAGCCCATTCCGATTTGCGATAATCACCGA
>CAZCKZ010000036.1:0-12643 GCA_964499395.1 uncultured Gallionella sp.
CAGCGGCCCAATCATCGAAATACTTCTCTTCTTCCTTCAAGCGCATCACCACCGGATGGGTCGGATTGATCTCCAGGATAGGCAGGGTCGACGGGATTTTCTGCCCAGCCGCCTTGAGCATGCGCGCCATATTGCCGCCGATGTCATGCTCGTCTGAAACCAGGCAGGCAGGCGAATCGGTCAGGCGATGCGTAACGCGGACTTCCTTGATACGGTTTTCAAGAATCTTCCTGATCTTGTCGGTAAGTTCCTTGTATTCGCTGGCCTGCTTTTCCTGATCCTGTTTTTCTGATTCATCTTCCAGCTTGCCCAGATCCAGTCCGCCCTTGGCAACGGAGACCAGCGCTTTTCCTTCAAACTCGGTCAGGGAACTCACCACCCATTCATCCACGCGATCGGAGAGCAGCAGCACCTCGATGCCTTTTTTGCGGAACACTTCCAGGTGAGGGCTGTTTTTTGCGGCATTGAACGTCTCGGCGGTGATGTAATATATCTTGTCCTGCCCTTCTTTCATCCGGCCGGTATAGTCGGCCAGTGAAACGATTGCTGCATCGGTGTCCGCATGGGTCGAGGCAAAACGCAACAGGCCGGCGATCTTTTCCTTGTTGGCAAAATCTTCCGCCGTGCCTTCTTTCAGCACCTGGCCGAATTCGCCCCAGAATTTGGCATATTTATCCTTGTCACCTGCTGCAAGGTCTTCCAGCAAGCCCAACACCTTGTTGGTGCAGCCCTTGCGTATCGCCTCGATATCTTTCGATTCCTGAAGGATCTCGCGCGACACGTTGAGCGGCAGATCGCTGGAATCCACGATGCCGCGCACGAAGCGCAGATAGTTAGGCAACAGTTGTTCTGCATCATCCATGATGAATACGCGGCGCACGTAGAGTTTGATGCCGTGGCGCGCATTGCGGTCCCACATGTCAAACGGCGCTCGCGCCGGCAAGTAAAGGAGCTGCGTGTACTCCTGGCGGCCTTCCACTCGCGCATGCGTCCATGCCAACGGGTCTTCGTAGTCATGACCGACATGCTTGTAGAACGCCTTGTATTCGTCGTCGGAAATGTCATTTCTGGAGCGCGCCCACAATGCGGAGGCCTGGTTGACGGTTTCGTCCTCGTCGGTGACGATCTGTCCGCCTTCCTTCCATTCTTCCTTTTTCATCACGATGGGCTGGACGATGTGATCGGAGTATTTGTGGATGATGGAACGAATTTTGTGTCCGTTGAGCAAATCATCCTGGTCGGCGCGCAAATGCAGGGTGATGTCCGTGCCGCGTGCGGGCTTGTCGACCATCTCGATGGTGAATTCGCCGCCGCCATCCGATTCCCAATGCACGCCCTGATCTGCCTTTTCCCCGGCGCGGCGTGTCGTGACGGCGACCCTGTCGGCGACAATGAACGAAGAATAGAAACCGACGCCGAACTGGCCGATCAGATTGGTATCCTTCTGCTGGTCGCCGCTCAGTTTGGTAAAGAATTCCCGCGTGCCGGATTTTGCAATCGTGCCGAGATTGTTGATGACATCGTCACGGCTCATGCCGATACCGTTGTCGCTGATCGTCAGGGTCCGGGCATCCTTGTCGTAACTGACGCGTATCTGCAGGTCGGAATCGTTTTCGAACAGACTGTCGTTGTGCAGGGCCTCGAAGCGCAATTTGTCGCAGGCATCCGAAGCGTTGGAGACCAGTTCCCGCAGGAAGATTTCGCGGTTGGAATACAGCGAATGGATCATCAACTGCAGAAGCTGTTTGACCTCCGTCTGAAATCCCATCGTTTCGCGATTGGCGGCAATATTTTCAGTCATATGAATCCCTTAACAATATTTATACGAAAACCCTCGAGCAGAATGGAGTCGTTTCTGGAAATTTCAAGTGTCGGGCAAAATATTCATTGAGTATATCGAGCGCGGCTTGCTAAAGTTTGACCTTACTCAAGCGCAAAGCATTCGTGATTACGGATACCGAACTGAAGCTCATCGCCGCCGCCGCAATAATCGGCGAAAGTAACAAGCCAAAAAACGGGTACAGCAGCCCGGCCGCAATCGGCACGCCGAGCGAGTTGTATATGAACGCGAAGAACAGGTTCTGCCTGATGTTGCGCATGGTTGCCTGGCTCAAGTGACGCGCGCGGACGATGCCGTTCAGGTCTCCCTTGACCAGCGTCACTCCGGCGCTCTGCATCGCGACATCGGTACCGGTTCCCATCGCGATGCCGACCTGCGCCTGCGCCAGCGCGGGCGCGTCGTTGATGCCGTCGCCCGCCATCGCGACGATGCGTCCCTCGGCTTGCAGTTGTTTTATTATCTCGGCCTTTTGTTCCGGCAGCACTTCGGCTACCACGCGATCTATGCCCAGCTTGCGCGCGACAACTTCAGCGGTAGCGCGACTGTCGCCGGTAATCATGACCAGTTTCAATCCTGCAGCGTGGAGTGCCTGCACGGCTTCCAGCGTTGTCTCCTTGATCGGGTCGGCCACGCCGAGCAGCCCGGCGGGCTGGCCATCGACGGCGGCGAACATCACGGTCTGGCCTTCTGCGCGCAGCGCATCAGCGCGTTCGATCAGCGCATCCATCGCGATGCCCAGCTCGACAAAATATTTCTGGTTGCCAATCGACACCTTGCGGCCGGAGACCATGCCGGTGATGCCCTTGCCGCTGGCCGATTGAAAATCCCTGACCTCGGCCAATGCCAGTCCGCGCTCCGATGCTCCCCTGACGATGGCATCCGCCAATGGATGTTCGCTGGCGCGCTCCAGGCTGGCGCCCAGTTGCAGAATATCGTTATCCTGGAATCCTGGCAGTGCCACGACCGAGGTCAGCTTAGGCTTTCCCTCGGTCAACGTGCCGGTCTTGTCGGTCACCAGCGTGTCGACCTTCTCCATGATCTCCAGCGCCTCGGCGTTCTTGATCAGCACCCCTGCGGTCGCGCCGCGTCCGGTGCCGACCATGATCGAGATCGGCGTCGCCAGTCCCAGCGCACACGGACAGGCGATGATCAGCACCGACACCGCCGCGACGATCGCGTGTGCGAATCGGGGCTCGGGACCCCAAATCATCCAGATACCGAAGGCCAGCAGCGAGATGGTTACCACAATCGGCACGAAGTAGCCGGACACCACATCGGCGAGACGCTGGATCGGCGCGCGGCTGCGCTGCGCTTCGCTGACCATGCGGACGATCTGCGCAAGCAGGGTATGGGTGCCGACTTTTTCAGCGCGCATCAACAAGCCGCCGGTGCCGTTCATCGTCGCGCCGATCAGGCGATCTTCCTGCTGCTTCTCGACCGGTATCGGCTCACCGGTCACCATCGATTCATCGACCGAACTGCTGCCTTCAATCACCTTGCCGTCCACCGGAATCTTCTCGCCGGGCCGCACGCGCAGCACGTCACCAACCTGGACCAGATCCAACTTGATATCCTCTTCCTTGCCATCAGCACGCACGATGCGCGCGGACTTCGGCGCGAGGCCCAGCAGCAGCTTGATCGCGGTATTGGTCCGGCTGCGCGCCTTCAGTTCCAGCACCTGCCCCATCAGCACCAGCACGGTGATCATTGCGGCCGCTTCGAAATAGATTGGCAGCGTGCCGTCCGCGCGGCGCAACGATGCCGGAAAGATTTCCGGCATGAATATGCCGACCACGCTGTACGACCAGGCCACGCCCACGCCCAGCGCGATCAGCGTGAACATGTTCAGATTCCAGCTCTTGATGGATGCCCAGCCGCGTTCGAAGAACGGCCTGCCGCACCACAGCACCACCGGGGTCGCCAGCATGAACTCGATCATTTGCAGCTTCTGGTAGGAGATCATCTGCGGAACAAAACCCTTCAGCATGTCGGAAACCATCGCCATCACGAACACCGGCACGGCCAATGCCAGGCCGATCCAGAAACGCCGTGACATATCGTCGAGTTCGGGATTTTCCTCTTTGGCCGCTACCGTCCTGTGTTCCAGCGCCATCCCGCATTTCGGGCAAACGCCGGAGATGTCTTGAACAACTTCCGGGTGCATCGGACAGAAATATTCGTCGGTGTCCAGTTGGGGCAGCGCATCCTCCGGTTCGAGTGCCATGCCGCAGATCGGGCAACTTCCCGGCTTGGACTCGCGTATTTCCGGATCCATCGGGCAGATATACACCGCACCCGTTATCGCAACTTCAGGCTCCGCAGGATGCAGATACTTCTCCGGATCGGCGGAAAACTTCGCCTGGCACTTCGGGTTACAGAAGAGCCAAGTCTTGCCTGCGTGCTCGTGGCGCAGCGGGGAATCCGGTTTTACTGTCATGCCGCATACCGGGTCCTTTATCTCGCCCGTCTCCGACACTCCGCCGAAAAGATACTTCTCGGGAGCAGCCGAAAACTTCGCAAGACATTTCGGATTGCAGAACAAATAGGTCTTGCCATTGTGCTCGTGGCGCAGCGGGGTATCCGGCTTCACCGTCATGCCGCATACCGGATCTATGTTTGCGCTCGACTCAGCCGGGTTTGTAGTTTCTTCAGATGGATTGCTTGTCATGTTGAACTCCTTTATTCATCGGAAAGACTTAATTCAGCCCGCCACGCGATATCCATGCATTGTAGATTTCATCCGGCCAGAAACTCTGGAAATATGAAATTACCGCGAGTTTCTCATCATCTTTCAATTTATCATTGAAGGCGGGCATTTTCCCTCCCATCGGGATGCCCCCCTCATTTATGACTTTCTTCAATACGCCCAAAGGATGATGCCAGGCGTGGGCAGTGCCATTCAAGGGCGGCGGCGGATAACTTCCATCCGGATTTGCGTTTCTCCAGCTAAACGTTCCGCGCGCATTTCCTCCATGACAGCCGATGCAATTTTCCGCATACACTTTTTTGCCCAGGTTCACCTGTGACTGGGCGTACCATCTTCCGTTTACCTTGGGCTCACCATTGCCTTGATCGCAACCTGCGATCCAAACACATAAGCACAAAATCCATATACCGTTCTTCATTGCTTGCTCCTCAAAAGTAATGACGTTGCGCACCGATTTCAAGTTATTCCCGGTCGCATATTGTTTGAATATCGACGGCGGTAACGCATAATTACAGCCAGTCGTCTTGTTGCAACCTGTTTTCACTCCTGCCTTTGCTCACCTTGCAGATCACGCATTTTCTGCTCGAATTCCTCCCGGTCGATTTCGCCATTCGCGTAGCGCTCCCTGAGTATGCCGAGCGCACCTTTCTCACGATAATGCCCGGAACATGTTCCGGCACCACAGACATTTTTGCCCATCACAACAATGGCAACGATCAATATGCCCAAGAATAGCATCATGCCGAAACCCAAACCCCATCCGTGTCCATAATCACCCCAATGTCCCCACATCTTCATCTCCTTTACCGGCCATGCAATGGCCTATAGTTTCACCCGGTTAAGCCGCAATTTTAAAAGTCTGCTGATGGCGCATTCGAGCCATCGGGCAGCGAACTGTTGGTACGTAAAGGACAGGCTTGTCCTTGTGCTCTTCATGTCCCATCTGCTTGCTTCAAATCCAGAAACGGACAGAAAGAAAATGTTGAGGATGCGCGAAACTTTTCTAAATTGCATGCGGACGGCGGCAAGCCACCGCCAAGTGACAAGGGACGAAAATCAGACTATGAAATTATTCCGGCTGAACCAGCAGACGGACTCGTCCCGCGTCAGGCGCGGGAGAGCGGCGGTGGAACGAGTGGGACTGTGGTGACTGACTGGAAGCGTGTCGCTTCAGATGTGAACGGCAGCGACAATAGCGTGATCGCTGTAATTTCAGCAGTTGCAACCGCCATGTAACCGCAGCATGCTGCATGGCATACGCCGCAAGCTTTGTGGGAAGGCTGTTTTTGATCGTTTTGGTGAATTTGCTGCGCCAGACAATCGGCATGTTGGCTGTATTGAGACATGTTCGAAGCATTATGCGCGTCTTTGTATTGCTTGGAATAGTGACAGTCACCATCCATGAGATGCATCCTGATTGAAGCGGCAAATGCGTTACCGCTAAACACCGGCAACCAGATTGCCAAAAGAACAACGAAATATTTTTCGAATGAACCAAACATAAATGCAGCTTTGCAAAATTTAACGGTACTGTCAATAAAATTCAAACCTGCTGTCGTCAAACGAGGCATGCGTTGAAAATCAGCCTAATCTCTTCGAATTCAGCGCGCGTATGCCTCGGTCGCATAGCGGCGCATCATGCGGTGGCTGTTGAAATAGGACGCATTCTTGCTGATCGCGCCCTTCATCACACTGATCCATCCGCCGTGGTCGCTGTTGTAATACAGCGGCAGCACGACCTGTTCAAGCTTGTCGTAAAGTACCCGCGCATTGCCATCCTGCATACCCGCCGAGTCGCCGATTGCCCAGCCTGTGACGCCCTCGATGCAACCCTCGACCCACCAGCCGTCGAGCACCGACAGGTTGGGCACACCGTTGAACGCGGCTTTCATGCCGCTGGTGCCGGAAGCTTCCAGCGGCGGCAGCGGCGTGTTGAGCCACACGTCCACGCCGGATGTCAGCATCTGGGCGATCGCCAGATCGTAATCGGGCAGATAGACGACCGTGATCGCGCCGGCAAGGTCGCGCGCATGGGCGCATAACTGCTCGATAAGCTGCTTGCCGTTTTCATCGCGCGGATGCGCCTTGCCGGAGAGCACGATCTGGAACGGCTGGTTGCGCGCAATCGCCTTCAGCCTTTCGAGGTCGGTAAACAACAGGTCCGGCCGTTTGTAGGCGGTCATGCGTCGCGCAAAGCCGAAGATCGGGATGTCCGGCCGCAGCAAGACGCCGGTGAGCGCTTGTACTTTATCGATCAGATGCTGTTTCGCATGAATGTGCGCTTCCCAGATCACGGCATCGGGAATGCTGCAGTCTACGCGCACCAGCAACTGCGGCTCATGGCACCAGCCCGGCAGGTAATGATCGTAAAGCTGGCGAAAATTCTCCGCCGTCCAGATGAACGGATGGACACCGTTGGTGATTGCATGCACTTTGTAGCCCGGGAACATCGCGTTCGACACTTCGGCATGTTTCTTTGCGACGCCATTGACGTATTCGCTCAGGTTAAGTGCCAGCCGCGTCATGTTCAGGTTCTCCTCACCGGCCAGATGCTTGATGGTTTCCGGGTCAAAACCGTTGTCGAGGACCCGCTTTACGGTGTCGTAAGGAAACCGGTCATGGCCGGCCTCGACAGGAGTGTGTGTCGTGAAGCTGCACAAATCGCGCACGCGCGGCAGGTCGAAGGGCGATTCACCGGAACGCACATCCTCGGATGGATAGACATAGCGGCGCATCAGCTCTAGACCGAGCAGTGCCGAATGCCCCTCGTTCATATGGAAATGCCGTACCTGGCAGCCGATCGCCTGCAACAGGCGGACGCCGCCGATGCCCAGCACGATCTCCTGCTTGAGCCGGTAGGTATTGTCTCCGCCGTAGAGACAGTGGGTGATCTTGCGGTCATCGCTGCTGTTCTCGTTCAGGTCGGTATCGAGCAGCAATACCGGCTGGCGCCCGCCCATGCTGCCTTCCATCACATACAGCCACGCACCTATCCAGACCGTGCGGCCATCGATCGGCACGGCGATCTTGGCATCGAGCGGTTGCGCCCAGTGCTTCGGATCCCAGGTGGCCGGATGTTCCAGTTGCCTGCCCTGGGCATCGAGTTCCTGGCGGAAGTAGCCTGCGCGGCTGACCAGGCTGACTGCCACCATGGGCAGGCCGAGGTCGGTGGCCGAGCGCATGGTATCGCCGGCAAGCACACCCAGCCCTCCCGCATAGGTCGGTATCTCGTTGCGCAGCGCGATCTCCATCGTGAAATAGGCAACGCGCGGTTCGTGTATGAATTCGTCGAGCATGATTGTCAGCCAACTTTCAGTATCACCATGTTGTGTGACATTTTACTCCTTCTTGGCGGCACGATTATCAAACTCGCAATCATGAGCGTAGGAGTACTGTGCCTCACCAATTGTCTGTTATGCAGCGAATCCCGGGTTGCAATCCATTCAAAATGGGAATCGGGTGGGGCGAATTTTTGCAGAGCGGCAGTGCTCATCCCGCCGTCTCTGCGGTAATGCGGTGAAATTATCCGTACAGCTTGCGCCCGCGGATACGCGCGCGATGCGCCCTGCGTTGTTCGCCCTCGGTGAGCGGCTTGGGCTTGGATCCCTCGAACGGATTCTTGCTGGAGTTGTACTGGATCCTCAACGGTGTGCCTTTCAGCTTGAATATCTCGCAGAAGGTGCGTTCCAGATAACGTGTATAGCTGGCCTGCACATCGTCCAGGCCGCTGCCGTGTATCACGATCAGCGGCGGATTGCTGCCACCCTGGTGGGCATAGCGCATCTTGGGTATGAAGCGCCCGCTTTTGGGGGGCGCCTGCTTTTCCAGCGCGCCGATCAGCGCGCGGGTGAGTTTCGGCGTGGACAGTTTCGCCATCGCTGCCGCATAAGCTTCGTCCACCGATTTCAATACGCCCGTAATGCCGTTGCTGTGCAGCGCGGAGATGAAATGCAGCTTGGCGAAACTCAGGAAGTGCAGCTTGCGCTCGATGTCGCGCTTGACCTGGTCCCTGTGGTGTTGGTCCAGACCGTCCCATTTGTTGACCGCCAGCACCAGCGCACGCCCCGCCTGCAGCACGTAGTCGGCGACATGCGCGTCCTGTTCGGTGATCTGGTCGCGTGCGTCCACCACCAGCACCACCACGTTGGCATCCTCGATCGCCTGCATGGTCTTGATCACGGAGAATTTTTCCACCGCCTCTTCGACCTTGCCGCGTCTGCGCACGCCGGCAGTGTCGATGATGGTGTATTGCCTGCCGCCGCGCTCGAAGTCGATGTAGATGCTGTCGCGCGTGGTGCCCGGCTGGTCGAATGCGATCACGCGCTGTTCGCCGAGGATCGCATTCACCAGCGTGGATTTGCCGACATTGGGACGGCCCACGATGGCGATCTTGGGCGGATGCTCATGGCCGGCTTCTTCCTGTTCAGCCTCGGGCGGAAAATTTTCCAGCGCGATCTCGACCACTTCGGTGACATTGTCGCCGTGCGCCGAGGAGATCGGCAGCGGTTCGCCCAGCCCCAGTTCGAAAAATTCCGCCGTCACTTTGGCGCGCGCCATGCCTTCGGCCTTGTTGACCAGCAGCAATATCGGCTTGCCGGTCTTGCGCAACTGCCCGGCGATGATCGTGTCCTGCGGCGTGCAGCCGGCACGGCCGTCGACCAGGAACATCACCACATCGGCTTCGTCCACGGCCTGGCGGCTTTGCCTGGCCATCTCGAACATGATGCCTTCCTTGGCGACCGGCTCCAGTCCGCCGGTATCCACCACCAGAAAAGGCCTTTCCCCTACCCGGCCCTTTCCGTAATGCCGGTCGCGGGTCAGCCCCGGCTGATCGGCGACCAGCGCGTCGCGGCTGCGCGTGAGACGATTGAACAGGGTGGACTTGCCCACATTCGGACGACCGACCAGAACAACTGTGGGCAACATTCGGGAAGCTTTCCTTATTTGATAGACAGCGAATACAATTCGCCGCCGCGCGTCTGCACCAGCAGTCCGTCATCCAACTCGATCGGCGCCGCAACAATCGCTCCGCCATCCAGCTTGATACGCGCGGCAAAGCTTCCGTCGTCAATATTCAATGCATGCAGATAGCCTTCGAGGTCACCGACCACGACGAATTTTCCGGAAGCGTAGGGTGCGGTAACACGACGATACAACAAATCTCCGTTCTTCCATGTCGTAGCGCCGTTGGTTTTATCCAGCGCAATCACGGAACCGCTGCTATCGCTGAGGTAGAGATATTTGCTCATCACCATCAGGCCCGTGTAACTGGAAATGTCACGGCTCCATAACTGGTTACCCTGTGCCGTGTCGAAACACGCGGTACGCCCCTGAAAAGAAACCGCGCAAACTTGTTCGTCATCCACGACAGGATCGCTGGTAATATCGCTGATGCGTTCCAGTTCGGTATTGCCGCGCGGTTGCGATACCTGGGATTCCCACAGCACCTCGCCATCCTTGATGCGGATCGCGGCCAGCTTTCCAGCCGCAAATCCGGCATAGGCCACGCCCCGTTGAATGGCTACACCTGCATGGCTGCGTACAACCAGTGCCGGTGTGCTGCGCTCATACATCCATACGCGCTTGCCGTCCGCCGCATTCAATCCGGCAATGCGTCCATCGCCGCTGCGCACCATCACGATGCCGTCGGCAACCCGCGACACGTTCAGCACTTCGCTGGATACCAGACTTTTCCATCTGAGTTTGCCGTCTTCGCTGTATGCCAGCACATCACCCTTGTTGCCACCGACAAATACCATGCCATCGCCGCTGGACACTCCGCCGGTAATGACAATACCGGTCTCGATACGCCAGATCTTCTTGCCGGTGGTGCGGTCCAGGCGCAACAGACTGCCTTTGCCGGTAGCGCTATATATCGCATCCCTGGTCAGCGCTGTTTGCAACAAATCCGGACCCGGGTCGCCGATACTGCTATGCCAGCGCACATCAAACTTTGCGGTCTCTTTGAAATCGAACAGTCTGGCGGGTTCTGTATCCCCCTTAACCCCGGCCCAGTCGGATTTGGATTCGTCCGTGGATGCACAGCCGCCCAGCACGAGCAGCAAGCCCAGAAACAGTCCCGGCAAAAACCTGGAATTAACCCTGAACCCTGCTCCGGTCGGCGGGGTGCTGCAAACGCGCATGTCCATATTGCCGCTCACCTTCATTTAGCCGATCCAAGGGCATCAAGTTTCATCTGTATCAGGTTGCGATAGATGCTTTGGGCATCGATTTTTGCATAGGCCAGCATGTATGAGCTTCTGGCTTCATCGATCTTGCCCTGCGCGCTCAACACATCGCCCTTCAGGTCGGCATACAAGCCATCGAATGAACCGGGATGTTTGGCATCGAGCAAAGCAAGCGCTTCCGTATAATTTTTTTCATCGAGCATCAAGGCCGCCAGGCGCAATCTCGCAACATCCTTGAGCGTATCTTCACGGGCATTATCGATGACCCATTGCAATTGGGCCTTGGCGCGCGCAGGATCATTGACCTGTTCATTCACCCGCGCCGCCAGTAACTCTGCGCGCGCTGCATAGGCGGTGGAACCGAATTTATCCGTCACCGCGGCAGCGGCATCGTTGATGCGCTTGGCATCGTTGCTGGAAAGTTGCTCGATGAATTGCTGGTACAAAATAGCGGCTCCATAAGACTGTTTGTGCTGGTAATACTGCCAACCGCGCCAGCCGCCCATCGCGACGACCACGATCAACAGCGTGCCCAGTATCTGGTTGCGGTTGTCCTTCCACCACGCCTTGAGGGCTTCGAGCTGTTCCTGTTCCTGCAAATCCAATGTTGCCATGTCTTCCACTCCCACTTGATAAATATATTTGCAACTGCAAAACCTGTTGCGCCGCACGCCGGCTTCTTTGCGTAACGCTATGAAACTGTTCGCTACATTTTCAGGAGCCGCACCACTGTTGCGGTGAGATTCTGCACGCTTACCCGCTCCTGTTCGCCACCCTGCATCGGCTTTACGCTGACCTCGTTCGCTTGCGCTTCGTCTTCACCGATCACGACCGCAACTTGGGCACCGCTGGCATCGGCCTTTTTCATCTGCGACTTGAAGCTGCCGCCGCCGCAATGCAGCAGCACCCGCAAATTGCTGTCGCGCAATTGCTCAGCCATCTGGCTGGCCAACCGGCCGGCCAACTCGCCCTGATGCACCACATATACATCCACCTCCGCCTTGGGCAGTGCCATGCCATCGTCCTGCAGCAATGCCAGCAGCCGCTCGACGCCCATCGCAAAACCGGTTGCCGGAGCCGGCTTGCCGCCGATCTGTTCCACCAGCCCGTCATAGCGGCCACCCGCGCAGATCGTGCCCTGGGCGCCGAGCTGCGTGGTCACCCACTCGAACACGGTACGGTTGTAATAGTCCAGTCCGCGCACCATGCGCGGGTTGATCTCGAACGGCACATCGTGGCGCTTGAGTATTGCCTGAACCTCTTCAAAATGCCGCAGTGCGTCTTCTTCCAGCTCGTCCATCAGCTTGGGTGCGCCGCTGATCAGGTCCTGCATCGCCGGATTCTTGCTGTCCAGTATGCGCAACGGATTGCTGTGCAGACGGCGCGTGGCATCGGCATCCAGCACGTCCCGGTGCTGCTCGAGATAAGCGATCAACTTGGCACGATGGCGATGCCTGGATACGGAATCACCCAGGGTGTTCAGCTGCAGGTTGACATCGCGCAGGCCGAGCTTGTTCCACAAGCGCGCACACATCAGAATTTGTTCGGCATCGATGTCCGGCCCGGCAAAGCCCAGCGCTTCCACGCCGTATTGATGAAACTGGCGATAACGCCCCTTCTGGGGGCGCTCATGGCGAAACATCTGCCCGCTGTAATACAAACGTTGCGGTGCGTTATACAGCAAATTGTGCTGCAGCACGGCACGCACGCATGAAGCTGTTCCTTCTGGACGCAGCGTCAACTGGTCGCCGTTCAGCGCATCGGCAAAGCTGTACATCTCCTTTTCGACGATGTCAGTGACTTCGCCGATGGCGCGCTTGAACAAATCCGTAGGCTCGACCAGCGGCATGCGGATGTTGCGGTAGCCGTAGCTGTGCAGCCAGTCGCGCACCACTTCCTCGAACCATA
>CAZCKZ010000037.1:0-12129 GCA_964499395.1 uncultured Gallionella sp.
TCCCAGCCCGCTACCAGTCCCGCGCCACCGCCATTCCCGGTCAACGATACGCCTCCGTTTGAGAGCACCTCTGAATATGCGCCCAGATGACCTCCAAAGAACGCATCGCCAGTCCAATATCTGAGCTGTGCGCCCAATATGCCATGATTGACAGTAGTCCCGGACAAATTGCTGTTGGTTTCCCCTGAAGTCATCAGGAATGGGCTGATCGAAAATTTATCCGAAAGGGCGAATTGGTAATCCAGTCCAATACTCACACCAGTGGTGCTCGAACCGAGACAACCTCCGCAATTCCTGTTGTGGCCGACCAAACCTGCATTCAGGCCGAACCCATTCTTTGGTTCCGCCCAAGCTGTGCTGGTAAGCAATACGAACATCACAGCTGCATTCAAAAGCAAGCTTCCTGTTTTCATGGTCTGCCCCTTATGTATATAAAATTATGCATTGCAAGTGAAAGCGATACGGTAATACTGAAATGATTTCGAGTCTGGCTTACTTAATTAGCCCCCTCGATTTGAACCGATCATTCCGTTATCAGCACAACCACGGCTACTGCAGTGGTCTTGTCCAGGTCTATCTGCACTTCGCAGTATTCGTTATTTTCGCTGCCGGGTGTCGGGTCGTCCGCGCAACTGCAGCCGCCCATTATCCCATGATAGAAGATTCCGGCCTTGATGCGGATCACGTTTTCCATTTCGGCAACGCGGTGGACCATCACCGTGATCGGGCTCTCGGCAACATAATTGCTGCCGGACAATCCCTGTTGCAGGGGCAGATGGTCTGCGCCCAGCATCTCGACTTCCCGTTTGAGAATGGCCTCGAAGTCGGCCCCTCCCCATGCCCGCAGTGATTTGTCGAGCCGGATCACAGGATCAGGCTGGCCATTTCAAGCGTGGCGCGTTCAATTGGGCTGATCAATTTTCGCTCCGTGCGGGCAACGTGCTTGTATCCTGCCCGGTAGCGACAAGATGGCGGATCATGTAGACCAGATAGAGTGAAAGCACCGCGGCGAAGAAGCACCAGACCGAGACATAGGCATAACCGTAGGCTTCCGATGCCAGCAGCATGGACAGCGCAGCCAGCACCCCGAAGATCCGGATCAGCCTGTGGCTGGAGATGAACAGCGGCACCAGGATGGTCAGCGCATACAGCGCAGCCGGCGTGATCGGCAAGTGGAAGGGGCTGCGAAAGGGAACGGAAAAATCGTAGACGATGGAATGTTCTCTCACCGCAACCGACATCCATTCGGGATGGAAGAGCATCACGGAATAGACCATCGTGCCCGCGAAAGCGCCGAACATCGCGCAGCCGGCCATGACCCGCTTGCGAATTTTTCCGGTCCCGCTGATCTGAACGGCTTGGCCGGTCTGTTCGGGTTCGACCAGGTAGCTGGCGAGCGGGAGCCACCACAGCCACAGAAAATGCGAGAAGAAGTGAAATCCCAGCGCAAAGGGCACCGCCGCACCGGCGTTCCCCGCGTCGAGCTCCTGCCATACCCGGCCCTCGAATGTCTGCTGCAAACCGAACAGGACAGGCACCAGCGCCCACATCGAGTATGGCGGATGCAGCTGCCTGGCCTGCTGCACGGCGTACACACCGGTGGCCACCAGCACGGCGGCGGCGCTATAGCTGACAGTTGCGGAAAAGCACATGAGTCGCTGGAACCGTAGTGGTTAATCGGCATTCGATCCACCCCATTTTACCGGGATTCAGTGACCCCGCTGCCATATCAGCGCGCCATCCTTCCACACCTCTTTTACACGATGGTAGGGCACGCTGTGCTCGACACCCTCTTCATCAGTCACATCGAAACAGAAGTGGCTGTCCGGATCGTGCCGCACTTCCTGCAGCGGCACATAAACCAGTTCGCCGCGCGCATGGTCGAGATAACCTATCCTGAATTCGCCGCGCCCGAACTCCGGGTCCCAGTGGATGCGGCTCAACAATTCGTGCAGCGGGATCATGCGCACCTCCCCTGGCTGAACCAGCAAATGCGATGCTGGCCCCGCCAAGCCGGGAAATTATTTCGAACCCGGCCCTTTGAATCTCAATACCGACCCTGCGTCTTATTGATGTAATTGGAAAGCTGCTGGGTTTCCTGGTTCATCCGCATCAGATTGGAGTGGGTGACCCGGAACAGCGCGCGCATCACTTTGTAAGCCAGGCGCGGGTGGCCATCCACCACGGTGTCAAAGGCCTCCGGGGTGAGCGTGTAGACCGTGGCATCGCCGATCGCACGCAGGGTCGCCTTGCGCGGTGTCCGGTCGACAAATGCGCGGGTGCCGGCACACTCGCCCGCTGTCATCGTGTAGACCAGGTTCTGCTTTCCGTTTATGTCGGCGCTGAAGACGGCAAGCTTGCCGGATGCGAGAATGAACAGGGTCTGAACGGCTTCGCCCTCGCTGACGAGCAGCTCGCCATCCTTCAATTGACGCACACCCATTATCTCCGCCAGAATTTTGGCTTCGTCCTCGGTAATTTCTGAGCACACCGTTGATTTGCCGATTTGCCTGTAGTCAGCTTTATTGCTCATTCCAAGTTGCTCCTTTTCATGTATTCCGTCGAATCAAACGTATCGCCACACGATAATTATAGGTTAAGGGCAGAATCCCGGTGCGATAACGGAAAAAATGACATAAATAGACTGAACCGCCTGCGTTTTTGTGCTCGTGAAATAGGTGTAAGCTGTCCTCAGCATGACAATAACTGACAGCCTGGATTCAACGCGGTAGCAAGTTAAACAATTTTTTGGCATTTCCTTAATTCGACATTTCAAGGGGATCATCATGAGTCAGAAGAAATTCGTTTACGCATTTGCGGAAGGCGACGGAAAGAACAAGAAACTGCTGGGCGGAAAAGGAGCCAACCTGTGCGAGATGACGCAGATCGGCCTGAATGTGCCTCCCGGCTTTACCATTACCACCGAAACCTGCCTTGACTATATTGACGCCGGACACAAACTGCCTGCCGGCGTAATGGACGAGGTGCGCCGGCACATGGCTCAACTGGAAAAAGCCACCGGCAAGGGCTTCGGCGGTGCGGACAACCCGCTGCTGGTGTCGGTGCGTTCGGGCTCCGCGATATCGATGCCCGGCATGATGGACACCATACTCAACCTCGGCCTGAACAGCGAAACACTGCAGGGCCTGATCAAGCAGACCGGCGATGAGCGTTTTGCCTACGATGCCTACCGCCGCTTTGTGCAACTATTCGGCAAGGTTGCGCTGGGTATGCCGGATGAACTGTTCGACGGCCCATTTGAAGCCATCAAGAACCGCGAAGGCGCCAAGGAAGACATTGCGCTGAGTGCCGAGAATCTGCACGAGATTACCAACCTGTTCCTCGATGCGGTGCACGGCCATACCGGCAAACCCTTTCCCAGCGACCCGTTCGAGCAACTCGAGATCGCGATTCAGGCAGTGTTCAATTCCTGGATGGGCAAGCGCGCGGTCGACTACCGGCGCGAATTCAGGATCACACCGGAGATGGCCAACGGCACCGCGGTCAACGTGTGCACCATGGTGTTCGGCAATCGCGGCTTCGATTCCGCGACCGGCGTGGGCTTCACGCGCAACCCGGCAACCGGCGAGAACCAGATGTTCGGCGAATACCTGGTGAATGCGCAGGGCGAAGACGTCGTCGCGGGTATCCGCACACCCAAGCCGATCGCGCAAATGGCCGACGAAATGCCCGGCCTGCACAAACAGCTGGTCGAACTGCGCGACAAGCTGGAGGCGCACTACCATGAGGTGCAGGATTTCGAGTTCACCATCGAACGTGGAACACTCTACTGCCTGCAGACACGCAACGGCAAGATGAACGCGCACGCGATGGTGCGCACCTCGGTGGAAATGGCCGAAAGTGGCCTGATCACCAGGGAGCAGGCCCTGTTGCGCATCGACCCGGAAATACTGCAGCAGATGCTGTTCCCCAGGCTGGACCCGAAGCACAAGGCCAGCTCGCTGGCCATCGGCCTGCCCGCCTCACCCGGTGCGGCGTGCGGGCGCGCCGTGTTCGACGCCGACCGCGCCGAACAGAATGGTCACGGCGGACAACTGGTGATCCTGGTACGCGAGGAAACCAAGCCCGAGGACATCCACGGATTCTTCGCATCGCAGGGCATCCTCACCAGCCGCGGCGGCAAGACCTCGCATGCCGCAGTCGTCGCGCGCGGCATGGGCAAGCCCTGCGTCGCCGGTGCCGAAGGCATCCATGTGGACACCCACGCGCGCAAGGCGACCATCGGCGACACGGTAATCAAGGAAGGCGACCTGATCACCATCGACGGCACCACCGGCAATATCTATCTGGGCGCGGTGCCCACGGTGGAAGCCGAGTTCACCGACGACCTGAAGACCATGCTGTCCTGGGCCGATCAGGCGGCCAGGCTCAAAGTGATGGCCAATGCCGACAGCTCGCACGATGCGCTGCGCGCGCTGAGCTACGGCGCGACCGGCATCGGCCTGTGCCGCACCGAACGCATGTTCAACGCCATCGACCGGCTGCCCATCGTGCTGGAAATGATCGTCGCGGATACGCTGGAGCAACGACAGGAAGCTCTGGACAAACTGCTGCCGATCCAGCGCAGCGACTTCCAGGCGCTGTTCGAAGTGATGTCGCCGCGTCCGGTGACCATCCGCCTGCTCGATCCGCCGATCCACGAATTCCTGCCGACCGAATCGCAACTGGTGTCCGATCTGGAACACCTGCGCCAGCTGCGCAGCACCGCGCGCGGCGTGGACATCCTGGTTGAAACGATCCGGCTGCTGTCGCCCGGCGAGGTGGCGGCGATGCATGAAATCCACACGCTGGCCGACTCGAACATCGTCGATGCGGCGATCGTCAAGAAAGAAGCCATCCTGAAAAAAGTGCGCGCACTGCACGAGGTCAATCCCATGCTCGGCCACCGCGGTGTGCGCCTCGGCATCACCTTCCCGGAAATTTACGCGATGCAGATTCGCGCGATACTCGAAGCCTCGGCAGAATGCACCAAACGCGGCATCGCCAACCACCCCGAGATCATGGTGCCGCAGGTTTGTACCGCAGCGGAACTGCGGGCCGTCAAGAAATTCGTTGGCGAGATTCGCGAACGGGTCGAGAAAGAGACCGGCCAGAAACTGGATTTCAAGTTCGGCACGATGATGGAAGTCGTGCGCGCCTGCATGCGGGCGGAGAAACTGGCCGAGGAAGCGGACTTCTTCAGCTTCGGGACGAACGACCTCACCCAGGCGACCTTCTCTTTCTCGCGCGAAGACGCAGAGAACAAATTCCTGCCGATGTATAACGCAGTGAAGATCCTGCGCGACAACCCGTTCGAGGTGCTGGATATAAATGGTGTCGGCAAGCTGATGGAACTCGCCGTCGGATGGGGACGCCAGGTCAAGCCGGAACTGAAGATCGGCATCTGCGGCGAGCACGGCGGCCATCCGGCCTCCATTGCATTCTGCCACCGCATCGGCCTGACTTATGTCTCCTGCTCGGCACCGCGCATACCCATCGCCCGGCTTGCGGCCGCCCATGCGGCGTTGAAACAATAGCCTTGCGTACGGAGCGAAGCCTGCCACGGACAAATGCAGCATCCGCGCGGGTGCGCATGCCCGCCCACCGGACTTCAGGAGGGAACACAAGGTACCCGAATCGATTTCCATTTCGGGCATGCCGGTTTCACACTAAAACAATTCGGCGCTGGGCTGACCCCATTGGCCCAGCGGCCTGCACATCAGGAAACCGTGGACTGTCCCCGATTGTCTGCCCGCTTTCAATCCTGAAATATCATAATCAACCTGCTATCATCCCGCGAAGCCGGACCATTCAGTTCTGCCGACCCACGCAATTCTGCCGGCGCCACCCCAAAATCCAATTCAAGCATCCAATTCAAAAAATCACATGACCGAAAAATTTATCAACGTTGGCTCACTGATCAAAGACGCGAATGACGGCCTGACAGCGGAGGAGCTGCGCGGGCTGAAAATGCAGCTGTCGGAAAAAATACAGCAGCTCGGCACGCTGGCGGACGCCGATCATTTGCAGCGCGCCCGGCTGCAATTGGATACCGCCGAAATCCTGAATACCCTGGAACGCAAGAAAGAAGCATGGGATATTGCACTCGAGGCATTTGCAATATCCATGCAGCAGGAATCCTGGCAGGATGCCGTCGAGGCGTGCAACGTGCTTTATCAGGCCGGCCATGAAAATTCCATCGCGGTGCTGGGCATGGGCATCTGGCTTGCCGTCACCTTTCCGGTCGATCCGGAACTGACGGTGGCCATGCTGGTCCATGCGATCGACGAAATGCCGGATGATGCAGACGGTGCCGCAGTGGCGGCGATTACCGCGCGCTATGTGGTTGACCTGCGCGCCGAGGACGACAAGCATGAGAGCCAGAGCTTCCTTGTCGACAATCTGATTGCGATGGTGGCCAAGCGCCACAGCCGGGTGCAGGACCAGGATACGATGAACCTGTGGCTGGACAAACTGGAATTGCGTGATCCGCAGGTGTTCCTGCCGCGCATGGCGATGGTTGTGGATGCCATCGTCGGCGACAAATGGTGGTTTGATCGTGATGTGTTGCGAAGCAGATTGCCCGATTCGCATTAGCTTGATTTTGAGCTGACACAATCTTCGGATGCTACTGGTTTGCGACGCTGATCCCGCAATTAGTGTACGATTTGCATGCAGCTTGCATGACCTCTGCCGCGTCTAAATAACGAGGGGTAAAGGCAAAAGTGTTTTTTCACCGAACAGCCCTGTCTGCATGCGTACCGGGGTTACGACACGCCAGACGATCGACCAACCGGGCCATTCAATCATGACGCTGGAATTGATCAAGGCAGCCTCGATGCTGCTCGCCCTCAGTCTTCTTCAGGGCCTGATTGCTCGGTACTGCCGCAGCAAACCGACACTGGGGAAAGTGCTATCCGGTGTATTGTTCGGCGGCATTTGCGTGGTCGGCATGATGGCGCCTATCGAACCCGTTCCGGGCGTGATCTTCGATCCACGCTCCGTCGTCCTGAGCATGTCCGGCCTGTTCGGCGGTCCGGTGGTGGGCGGCATCGCCGCAATGATCGCCGGCAGCTACCGCTTCTGGCTCGGAGGCGGAGGAACCGATGTGGGTGTCGCGGTGATCATTTCCTGCACCAGTCTGGGTTTGTTCTACCGCTACGCCTGCCATCGTGACTGGGTGAGAATCGATTTGATCCACCTGCTGGTATTCGGTCTGCTGGTGCATCTGGTTGAAGTTGCACTGTTCACCCAACTGCCGGCTGCAGCCGTGCCGAAGGTCATGGATAACGTGGCGCTGCCGCTGATCCTCACCTTCACCCCGGCCACCGCTTTTCTCGGGCTGTTGCTGCAAGACATCAATAACCGGCTCAAAACCGAATCAGACCTGCGAGACAGTGAAGCGCGGCTGTCGCTGCACCTGCAAAACACCCCGCTGGCCGCCATTTCATGGGACAGGGATTTCCAGTGCATGCAATGGAACAAGGCGGCGGAAAAAATCTTTGGCTACAGCCATGACGAGGCCGTTGGTCGACATGTCACCGAGCTGATCGTGCCTGCCGAGATCAAAAAGGAAATCGAACAGGTGATGCAGTTTTTGCTCGAGCGCAAGGGTGGGGAACATTGGATCAATGAAAATCTCAGCAAGGACGGCACCAAACTCATTTGCGAGTGGTACAACACCCCGATCAGCAATGAACGGGGTGAAACCATAGGCGTGGTCTCGCTCGCCGAGGACATCACCGCACGAAAACGCGCCGAGGATGAACTCAAGTTCAAGAATACTTTGCTTAACACCCAGCAGGAAGCCTCCACAGACGGGATTATTTCGGTGAATGCGCAAGGCGAGATTATTTCGGTCAATCAGCGTTGCATCGATATGTGGGGCTACGACCGCGACATCGTCAACAGCCGATCCGATCAACAACTGATCGACTCCATTCTGCACCAGTTGGTCGACCCGCAGCAGTTCCTCAGCCGGATTCAGTACATTTACGAACACAGAAACGAGACCAGTGCAGATGAATTCGAACTGAAAGACGGACGCATCTTCGAGCGACACTCCGCACCCATGTTCGGCGCCGACAATACATATTACGGACGGGTGTGGATGTTCCGCGACGTCACCCAGCGCAAGCGGGCAGCGGAGACGATCTGGAATCAGGCGAACTTCGATACGCTGACCGGCTTGGCGAACAGACAGTTGCTGCGTGATCGGCTGGAACAGGAAATCAAGAAGGCCCGCCGCGCCGGGCTGCAGGTTGCCCTTTTATATCTGGATCTCGATCAATTCAAGGACGTGAACGATACGCTCGGCCACGACATCGGCGACATCCTGCTGATCGAAGCGGCCAGGCGTCTTTCAGCCTGCGTGCGCGAGGCAGACACGGTGGCACGTCTGGGCGGCGATGAATTCATCGTGGTGATGGGCGAATTGGAACAGACGCACAGCGTGGAACGAGTTGCCGGCGATATTCTGCGCCAACTCACTCAACCCTTCCGATTGGGAGAGGAGACCTCCTACATCTCGGCCAGCATCGGTATCACCTTCTATCCACAGGACGCCTCCAGCATCGACGAAATGCTGAGGAATGCAGATCATGCGATGTACGCGGCCAAGAATCGCGGCCGCAACCGCTATCAGTATTTCACCGCATCCATGCAACAGCAGGCCGCATCCCGCATGCTGATAGCCAAGGACCTTCGTGTCGCGCTGTCGAACCAGGAGTTCCAATTGTGTTATCAACCCATCGTCGCTTTGGGCACCCGTTTAATTCATAAAGCAGAAGCCCTGTTGCGCTGGAAGCACCCTGAGCGCGGCTGGATCGCGCCAGGCGAGTTCATTCCGGTTGCCGAAGATACACGCTTGATTGTGGATATCGGCGACTGGGTGTTTCGCGAAGCAGTACGTCAATGTGGTGAATGGCGCGCCAGGTTTCAAGACAACTTCCAGATCAGCATCAACACATCCCCCGTGCAATATCGAAGTGACAACTTCGATATTGCAGCCTGGATCGCACACTTGCACACCAGTAACCTGCCGGGCCAGGCAATCGTAGTGGAAATTACCGAAGGACTGTTGATGGACAGCAGCGACCAGGCCACCAACAAGCTGCTGACGTTCCGGGATGCGGGTATCCAGGTATCGCTGGACGACTTTGGCACCGGCTATTCGTCGCTCTCTTACTTGAAAAAGTTCGATATCGACTACCTCAAGATCGATCAATCTTTCGTGCGCAACCTGCAACCCGAATCCGATGACTTGGCCTTGTGCGAGGCGATCATCGTCATGGCACACAAACTGGGATTACAAGTGGTTGCCGAGGGGATCGAAACCGAACAACAGTGCGATCTTCTTGCCAGCGCTGGCTGTGACTATGGCCAGGGCTATTTCTTTTCCCGACCGCTCGCCGCCGCCGAGTTCGGGAAGTTATTGGCAAAACCAGCACAAGCCTCCCGCTAGATATCCCCAGTTCCTGATTGCTTCGCCCTGAACCATCAGCGGCACACCGGGTGCGCTGATCGGCGCCGACCAGCTTTCTTAAAGCGGTTTCGACGCCGCTAGTGGAATAATTACTTGATGGTTTTCCTGGCCGCCACTTCTCTAACTTCGGGTTTTTTCTTCGCTGGTGTGGTGTGCTGGGCTGCCGCCTTTATCTTGACGCCCGCTTTATTGGCCGCCTCCATTATCTGGACTCCTGCCTTCCTGGCAGCATCCTCTAACGAGGTCCCCGCCCGTTTTGCTGCAGCCTCAATCTGGCGCTCGGCTTTCATGACTGCCGGTTTTATACTGGAGCCCGCCTTTCTGGCTGCCGGTTTGATCTTGGCTGCTTCCTTTCGGGTTGCAGACATGATATCGGCTCCCGCCTTCTTGGCTACCGGCTTGAACTCCGCACCGGCCTTTCTGGCGACTGCCATGATCTCGGCAACCGCCTTCTTAGCCGCTGCCATGATATCGGCTCCTGCTTTTTGGGATGCCGATTTCCTGACGGCTGTCTTTTTGACGGCCGTCTTTTTGACTGCTGCTTTTTTGGCTGCCGGCTTTTTGGCAGCTGGTTTCCTGGGTGCTGCTATTTTAGCTGTTGCCATTTCAGTCTCCTCGGTTAGAAAGTGAAGCAAATGAGATGCGCTGATCCTGCTTCCGGAACAATAACATGCGGACGGAATATTTTCGGCCCCGCTTCCATATTACCAGTTAAACAATTCGCATCCGGTTCCAATCGCCGCCGTTCAGGGTTTGATTCAGTAATTGTGGTCTGTCCCTAATTGTTGAATTGGTCTTATAATTCCATCGTTACCACTTCGAATTGGCAGGCGGACAGATATGCAATCTGCGCTCAGACAGGTTTCAAACGTTTTATTTCTCGCCGCAGCGTTCGGCTTCGGCTCGATGTCCTATGCATCGGGTCTGCCGGTCGTGAAAGACTTTACGGCAGAAGCGAAGGATGCAAAAAGCAGGAAGGTTCCCATCCTGGTCCTGTTCATGGACGAGACCTGCGGGTATTGCAAAACGGTTTCGGAAGATTTTTTGCAACCCATGCAGCGCGATCCGGAATTTGACAACAAGGTAATCCTGCGCCAGATCGAAAGCAGCAGCGAAGGCACGCTCATCGATTTCGACGGCACGCCCACAACCTATCGCGAATTCTCCAGCAAGCATAATGTCCGCGGCGTACCCAATGTGATGCTGTTCGACAGCCACGGTCAGATGCTGACATTCCTGGAAGGGCTGACAACCGTCGATTTTTATTATGCCTTCCTGCTGGATGCGATCGACGAATCACTTGCAAAGGTCAAGGCAGCCAGCCATTAAAATCTGCGCTTTCGTGCCGGAGCCGGTTTCTGTTTCACCCGTTTCAGGCGCACGCAAGAACCATTTGATGCTGACTCCTTAAACTTTCCCGTTCAGGCCACAATAGCGCATGCCGAATATTCCACCCCGGTTCATCCTGCTGATCGCCGCGCTTGCACTGCTCGTCACGGCCATCCAGTACGGCCTGCTGACCGTGGCATTCGAAAAGCTCGACCTTTCCGCCGACTCCGCATATCTCCTGTTCATCACCATATTGGGCGGCAGCCTCATCAACCTGCCGCTGTTCAGCATGAAAAGCGAACCGCCTAATCTGGAGGCAATGCCGCCGCAATTGCGCGAGCTGTATCGCGGAATGCCGTACACCGGCAAGACCATCGTCATGGCCAACGTCGGCGGCTGCGTGGTGCCGGCTGCATTCTGCCTTTACCTGCTGGCGCACCACCCGTTGAATATTTTTTACGTGGTGCTCGCGGTTGCCGCCGTCACCCTGCTGAGCTTCAAGACCAGCCGCAGCGTGCCCGGCATCGGCATGGGCATGCCGATCCTGTTCGCCCCCGTGCTGGCAGCGCTGGTTTCCGTCGCGCTCGATCCGGCCAATGCCGCACCCATGGCCTTCATCAGCGGCACGCTGGGCGTGCTGATCGGCGCCGACCTGATGCACCTCAAGGACATCCGGAAGATGGGCACGCCGTTTGCCTCGATCGGCGGCGCGGGCAGCTTCGACGGGATATTCATCAGTGGGATTGTGGCGGTGCTGCTGGCTTAGGTTGTGGTTGGGCGGAGCGATGAAGGCGGATGGTGCCTGTAGTCATGGTGTCTGCCTCCTTTTGGTTCGCCGTTTGGTAATGCGAAGCTGACCCTTTTAACTCATTTGATTGATTACAATCGCAAAGCTTCACTTACTCTTTTACAAGCTGTATCAACACTCACTGCTGTTAGTGCATCTATCATACGATCTCGACTGCGCACGGCATACTCGAGGAATTTCTTTCGTCGTTCGCCATCAACCTTTGCAACTAAATTGCTTCCTGTTTCAGCTAGATCAGGCACCTCGGTTGACCACCTGTTGAGCGATATACTGCATTGGTCTGACCAAGTGTATGCTTGCGCCTTGCCATCCAGGTGCGCCACAAAATCGAAAAAACGCAATAGTCCATCCTGTAAGTTTGGAATATCAGTCGTCTGGAACAAGCGCGCGCTTGTTCTGCGATAGCAACGTGGAGGAATAAAAGCGGTCATGAATCACAACGTCAATCTGATCGCTGGACTTTCCTTCCGAGTTGAGGATGATAGCGCTGTTGACCGCGTATCGTTGT
>CAZCKZ010000038.1:0-12028 GCA_964499395.1 uncultured Gallionella sp.
ATTGGTCAGCAGCGCGGCCAGATCGCCGGCACGCTCCAGCACCGGCCCGGAGGTATGGCGCAGATTAACCCCCATCTCGCGCGCGATGATCTGGGCCAGCGTGGTCTTGCCCAGACCCGGGGGGCCGAACAGCAGCACGTGATCGAGCGGCTCTTTGCGCTGTTTCGCCGCTTCGATGAATATCTCCAGTTGTCCGCGGATCTTTTCCTGGCCGACATATTCGTCGAGTTGCTTGGGGCGCAACGCGCGCTCCAGCACTTCCTCGTGTTGCGAGGCGGCAGCAGGTGCAACTATCCGGCCAGAATCGGGGCGCGGCTCTGCGGAGAGGTTATCGTTGTGGATCATGTGGGTATTTGCTTTTCGTGCGCCGGATAGTTTTTCTACGGAAAATCTTCATTCACAAGCCTGCCCCGATCTGCGCTTGGCGGCGGAATTGAAGCACGGCTTTGCGCAATTGCCTGTCCATCATTTCCTCAAAATATTGAACCATATACAATTATAACGCAGCAATCCGCCATCGCAGCGCTTTGGATTATATTCGTAACACGTTTTGCGACTGGCCGCTGCGCAGGCATCAAGACTCACACTGGCAAAGTATGGGTTTATCTTATACTTCACCCCTTTCAACGAAAGGAAATCAATCGATGACCAGCCCGCTCTTCTCGACTCTCAAGTTGCGCGAAATCACCCTGGCAAACCGTATCGTGATCGCCCCGATGTGCCAGTATTCCGCACAGGACGGCAATGTGGGCGACTGGCACCTGATGCATCTGGGACATCTGTCGCACAGCGGTGCCGGCATGCTGATTGTGGAAGCGACCGCAGTCGAAGCTGAAGGGCGCATCACGCCCGATTGTCCCGGCTTGTGGAACGATGCCAACGAGGCCGCATTCGCCCGCGTGCTGAAAGCGGTAAGACGATATTCATCCATGCCCGTCGCGATCCAGCTGGCTCACGCTGGACGCAAGGCTTCCTGCGCGGTGCCCTGGCACGGCGGCAAGCAATTGCCCGAACAAGCCGGGGGATGGGCAACGGTCGCTCCGTCCGCCATTCCGTTCAACGAATCCGATCCCGCCCCGCTTGCACTGGACAAGACCGGTCTGCAGCGGATACGCGACGCCTTCGTGCAGGCCGCGCGCCGTGCCGATCGGCTTGGAATTGACGCGATCGAGATTCATGCCGCCCACGGCTACCTGTTGCACCAGTTCCTCTCGCCGCTAGCCAATTTGCGCACCGATGACTACGGCGGAACCCCGGAAAACCGCATGCATTTTCCGCTGGAAGTGTTTGCGGCGGTGCGCGCCGCCTGGCCTGAACACAAGCCTCTGGGGGTGCGCGTCTCGGCCACCGACTGGGTGGAAGGCGGATGGGATCTGGAACAGACCGTGGCGTTGGCAATCGAATTGAAAGCAAGGGGCTGCGACTACATTCACGTTTCCAGCGGCGGATTGTCTCCCGAACAACAGGTGGCGATCGCCCCGGGATACCAGGTGCCGTTTGCCCGGCGCGTCAGGCAGGAAACCGGGTTGACCACCATTGCGGTCGGCCTGGTCACCGAGCCGAAACAGGCCGAAGCCATCGTGAACGAGGGCAGCGCCGATCTGGTGGCTCTGGCGCGCGGCATGCTCTATGACCCGCGCTGGCCGTGGCACGCCGCCGCGGAACTGGGCGCGCAAATATCCGCACCGCCGCAATACTGGCGCAGTGCGCCTGCCAGCCTGTTCAAACCGGAGATATGATGCCGCGCCGAGAAAAATCCAATCAACCGGTTTGAATTTTGTCGTCGCTCGATAGCAAACCCGCTTCCAGATAGATATCCGCTCCCCCTGCCGGGGTGATCGCTGCAGCGGGGATGTTTGCGCCATTGCGCCAATCCTGCACGGCCTGCCGCTTGTTTTCTCCCGTTACCAGAAACATGACCTGACGTGCGGCGCCAAGACGTTTTGCGCTGAGCGAAACGCGCTCCGGCGGCGGCTTGGGCGCATCGTGCACCGGCAGTACGGCGGGCGCACCCGGCATATTGCCTGGATCGTGATCCGGAAACAGGCTGGCCGTGTGTCCATCCTCGCCCAGCCCCAGCAATACCAGGTCGAACTGTCCGATTCCCTTCAGCGCCTGCGTGTAATCATCCGCGGCAGTTTCCGCGCCTTTTTCTGCAGGTATCGGATGTATCTGACCGCGCGGGATGGGAACGTGATCCAGCCAGGCCTGAGCGGCCATGCGGCTGTTGCGCTCTGCATGGCCGGGCGGAAGGCAGCGTTCGTCTCCAAAATATACATGCCATGAAGACCAGTCGGTGTCCACCGATCTCATCGCCTGATAAATTCTGCGCGGGGTGTTGCCGCCGGCCAGCACGATATGAAATCCGCCGCGATGGCTGATTGCCGAATGTGCTGCCTGCTGTATCGCCTGCACTGCGGCCGCTTCCAGTTCGGTCGTTGTGCTGTAACTGTGCCAGCGGCAAGACACGGCAACTCAGCGCGGCTCGATACGGGACAAATGCTGTGCCACGGATAACCACGCACCCAGCCAGCCCAGGTACATCGAGAACAGCAACAACGTCAGGCTGTCGCCCAGCGACAGCGGATGCAACTTGATTTGGCTGGCGTAAAGCTGCGCCAGCGCGACCAGTTGGTGGTTGAGCAGCAACAGGCTGATGCTGATGATGAGCCAGGCCGTGATGCCGCCCAGCAATCCCTGGATCGCGCCGAAATACAGGAAGGGACGGCGGATGAACGCGTTGGTCGCGCCGATCAGTTTGGAAACTTCGATCTCTTCGCGCTGGGTGAGAATCTGCAAACGGATGGTGTTGAACGTGATGGCGACCAGCGCAAGGCTGAGCAGACTGGCGAGTATCAGCACCAGCATCCGCCCGAATTTGAGCAGGGCTTCAAGCTTGTAGGCCCAGGCAGAATCGAGTTGCGCCCGCTCCACCCTGGGCAGCTTCGCCAGCTCGATGCGCAACCCGTCCAGCGCCTGGGCTTCGCTCGGTTTGGGGTAAACGATGAAGGCATCCGGCAAGGGGTTCTGGTTCAGTCCTCCGATCACGTCGGCAAGTCCGCTGCTTTGTTTGAGTTGCTCCAGCGCCTGCGCACGGGGCACGAACTCGACCCGTGCAATGGCCGGTTGCTGTTCCAGCTGTTTGCGCAGCCTGTCAACGTCTTCAGTTTTCGCATCCATGCTCAGGAACAGGCTGATCTGGGGGGTGCCGGAGAATTGGGCGACCAGGCCCTGCGCGTTCTGGAGCAGCACATACATGCCGGCAGGCAGGCTGAGTGCGATACCGATAACCAGAATGTTGAAGATTCCCGACAGCCTGGAGGCGAACATGCGCCGCAACACACCGACATTCTGGTCGAATGCGTGCCTCATGCCGGTCCTGATCCTGTCGAATAACCAGCGACTTGGCCTTTGTCGTTTGAAGGCTTGGTCGAGTGGCTAGTAGTTCCATCAGCGGCCTGCAACTCACCCTGTTTGAGCGCAAGCACACGCCCATCGCTATATTGCAACACGCTCTCGTCATGCGTGGAGATCAGCAGCGTAACGCCGACCTGATGGAAGGATTTGAATATATCCATGATCTCATGCGCGTATTCGGTATCCAGATTGCCGGTCGGCTCGTCTGCCAGCAGGATGGACGGGCGGTTCACAATGGCGCGCGCGATGCACAGGCGCTGTTGTTCGCCGCCGGACAGCGCGATGGGTTGCGATTTCTCGCGCTTGAGCAAACCGACTTTGTCGAGTGCGGCACGCGCCCGCTTGTGGCTTTCGCGGTAATCGAAACCGCATATCTGCAACGGCAGCATCACGTTGTCGAAAACGTTGCGGTCGAACAGCAGCTTGTGATCCTGAAAGATGATGCCGAGGTTGCGGCGCAGAAATGGCAGCGCGCGGCTTTTGAGCACGCCGACATTCTGGTGGTTGACCAGCACGCTGCCCAGATTGGGGCGCTCGATCGCGGCGATGAGTTTGAGCAGGGTGCTCTTGCCGGCGCCGGAGTGTCCGGTCAGGAACACCATCTCGCCCGCGGCGATCTCGAACGAGACGTTCTTCAACGCCTGATAGCCGCCAGGGTAACGTTTATGGACTTGATTGAATTTGATCATTTCAATTGCAAAACCGGATTCACGAAATGGTTCCCGCAGGGTTATTGCCTCGGTCAACATCCCGCAAAAACACAAAAGGCACGAAAATCAGGATAACAGACAATTTCATGCTTTTCGCGGATAAGGATTTTCTCACTCGTCCAGCCCCAACAGTGCCGCAACAAAATCTTCCGCAACAAAGGGGCGCAGATCGTCCAGCCCCTCGCCCACGCCGATGAATCGTACCGGAATCGGATGCGCCTTGGCGATCGCGGCGATCACGCCGCCCTTGGCCGTGCCATCCAGCTTGGTGAGGATCAGACCGGTGACCCCGAGCGCCTGATCGAATGCCTTGACCTGGCTCAGCGCGTTCTGCCCGGTGTTGGCATCCAGCACCAGCAATACCTCGTGCGGCGCATCGGGCAGCACTTTGGCGATGACGCGTTTCACCTTCTTGATCTCTTCCATCAGATTCGCCTGGGTGGTCAACCGTCCCGCAGTATCGGCCAGCACCACGTCGATGCCGCGCGCCTGTGCGGCTTGCACCGCATCGTAGATCACTGCGGCGGCATCGCCGCCCTGTTGCGCGATGACCGTCACGTTGTTGCGTTCGCCCCAGGTCGCCAGCTGTTCCCTTGCGGCGGCGCGAAACGTGTCGCCCGCAGCCAGCAATACCGACAAACCCTGGCCTTGCAGATATTTCGCCAGCTTGCCGATCGAGGTGGTCTTGCCCGCGCCGTTCACGCCCACCATCATAATGACGAAAGGCTTATGGGTTTCGGCATGCAGCGGCTGCGCCAGCGGCTTGAGCAGCTTGAGCAGGCAATACGCGAGGGCCTCCTTGAGTTCGGACGCTTCGCTCAATCGCTGTTCCCTGACCTGATGGCGCAGATCGGCGAGCAGTGCGTTGGTCGCGTTCAGGCCGACATCGGCAGTGACCAGGATGGTTTCCAGTTCCTCGTAAAGATCGTCGTCTATCTTCCCGCCGCGGCTGAACAGACCGGTCAGCTGGTCACCGGTGCGCGCCAGACCGGACTTCAGTTGTGCGAACCAACTTGAACCTGGCTTGTCTGTGATGACCTGATCGTTGTCAGGCCCGGATGAATTTTTTTTAAGAAAACTGAACATCTTTTTGTTTAAGCAATGCAGGCAATGTCTGGCCTGTACACCACGGCTGGACGAGCTTTGACAGGGGGCAGCACAAACAGGATGTCTGCATCGATCATAAGGTTATCGGTAAATGAACGTGGTCTGGAGGCAAATAAATGCCGCATAATGCGTGCGCATTTTATGCCTATTCTGAGTTGAAGGGTTCCGTTTTATTCGTTGAAAGGTTTTAAACAGATATGAGAACTGTCCTGGTTTATATTCTGCTGTTTCTGGGTCTGTCGTTCAACGCCGCGCAGGCGGAGGTGTTCGAACACACGCTGGCAAACGGCCTGAGAGTCATCGTCAAGGAAGATCACCGCGCGCCGGTAGTGGTGCAACAGATCTGGTACAAGGTCGGCAGCATCGACGAGAGTACCGGAACCACCGGTGTGGCGCACGCGCTGGAACACATGATGTTCAAGGGCACCAAGACCGTGCCGGCGGGCGAATTCTCCAAACGCATCGCGGCCGCCGGGGGGCGCGAAAACGCATTTACCAGCAGCGACTATACCGCCTATTTCCAGCAACTGTACAAGTCCAAATTGCCGCTGGCGATGAAGCTGGAAGCCGACCGCATGCAGAATCTCAATCTGACCCAGAAGGAATTCGGCAAGGAGATCAGGGTGGTCATGGAAGAGCGGCGCATGCGCACCGACGATAACCCGCAGGCGCGGATGAATGAAATCATGATGGCGACGAGCTATGAGGAGCATCCCTATCACAATCCGGTCATCGGCTGGATGAGCGATCTGCAGAAGCTCACGGTAAACGATGTCAAAGCCTGGTACAAAAAATGGTACGCGCCCAACAACGCAACCCTGGTGATTGCCGGTGACGTCAAGCCGAAAGAAGTATTCGCGCTGGCAAAACGCTATTACGGCTCCATCCCCAGACGTGCTTTGCCGCCGCGGCACAACTTTTTCGAACCCCGGCAGATCGGGATCAAGCGCGTCGTCGTCAAAGCGCCCGCCGAATTGCCCCGCCTTGAGATGGCTTACCACACCCCGGTGCTGAGGGATCCGGAACATGACTGGAAACCCTACGCGCTGGATGTGCTCGCAGGCGTGCTGGACGGCAATGATTCGGCGCGCCTCAACCAGCATCTGGTGCGCGAGCAGCAGGTCGCGATCTCGGCGGACGCGGGTTATGACGACGCGTCGCGCGGACCCAGCCTGTTTACGCTGGACGCCACGCCGAACACAGGCAAAACGGTACAGGATGCCGAGGCTGCGCTGCGCGGCCAGATCGCATTGCTGCAGAAGGACGGCGTCAGCGAAGACGAGTTGAAGCGCGTCAAGGCACAAGTGATGGCCGATGAAGTGTACAAGCGCGACTCGGTGTTCTATCAGGCCATGCAGATCGGCCAGCTGGAAAGCATCGGCCTCGGCTATCAGTCAATTCCGGTGATGCTGAAAAAACTTCAGGCGGTAACAGCAGAGCAAGTGCAGCAAGTCGCCAGGGAATTCCTGCAGGACGATAATCTGACGGTCGCGGTGCTCGATCCGCAGCCGCTTTCAGGCAAAAAACTGCAACTTCAGTCCGAAGGAGGCGCTGCAAATGTACGCTAATGCAAAACTGGTCAAATTTATCGGTGCCGCGGCTTTATGCTGCTTCTCTACCTTCGCAGGTGCCACCCCCAACATCCAGCACTGGCGAAGCGCCAGCGGCGCGAAGGTGCTGTTCGTGGAAAATCACGATCTCCCGATGCTGGATGTCGCGGTAACGCTGCAGGCGGGCAGCAGCTTCGACGCGCCCGATAAATCCGGCGTGGCGGGCCTGACCCATCAACTGCTGGATGCGGGAGCAGGCGGATTGAGCGAGGATCAGATCTCGCGCGGCATGGCGGACGTCGGCGCGCAATTTGGCGGCGACTTCAACCAGGACAGCGCCAGTGTATCGTTGCGCACGCTGAGCAATGCGGCGGAGCGCGAAAAGGCGCTGGACATCATGGCGCGGGTGCTGCAACACCCGGAATTTCCGGAAGCGATCCTGGAACGCGAAAAAGTGCGCCTGATCGCCGCGCTGAAAGAAGCCGAGACCCAGCCGGAAAGCATCGCCGAAAAGGCCTTCCAGAAAGCGGTGTACGGCACGCATCCGTACGCATTGCTCGGTACCGGCGAAATCGGCACTGTCGGAAAGATCACCGTGCAGGACCTGCGTGATTTTTATCATGCGCATTACCAGGCCGACCATGCCGTGGTCGCCATCATGGGCGATGCGACGCGGGCCGAGGCGGAAGCGATTGCCCGGCAGCTCACCGCACAATTGCCAAAATCTCCCGCGCCTGCCGCATTGCCCAATGTCGCGATGAAAATCGCCGCGAGTGAATTACGCATCCCGCATCCGGCCAGCCAGAGCCATATCCTGATCGGGGCACCCGGCGTCGCGCGCGGCGACCCGGATTATTTCCCGCTTTTTGTCGGCAACTATGTACTGGGCGGCGGCGGTTTCGAGTCGCGCCTGATGAACGAGGTGCGCGAAAAAAGGGGGCTGGCATACAGCGTCTACAGTTATTTCATGCCGCTCAAGCAGCCCGGGCCCTTCCAGATCGGCCTGCAAACCAGAAAAGACCAGGCTGATGAAGCGCTGAAACTGGTGCGCAAAACGCTGGCGAACTTCATCGCCAACGGTCCGACCGAACAGGAGCTGCTCGCCGCCAAAGAGAACATCATCGGCGGCTTTCCGCTGCGTATCGACAGCAACCGCAAGATACTCGGCTACCTGAGCGTGATCGGCTTTTACGATCTGCCGCTGACTTACCTGGACGATTTCACGCATAACGTCGACAAGGTGACCGTGGCGCAGATCCGCGATGCTTTCAAACGTCACATCGATCCGCAGGCGATGGCTACGGTGATCGTGGGCGCTCCCGACGAAAAGGCGGCGAAATAGCAAAGCATATGAACAAAGTGAGGATCATCGGCGGAGAATTGCGCAGCCGCGTGATCAGCTTTCCCGACATACCGGGACTGCGCCCCACGCCGGATCGCGTGCGCGAGACATTGTTCAACTGGCTGGGACAGACGCTGTACGGGCGCAGCTGCCTGGACCTGTTCGCCGGAAGCGGCGCGCTGGGGCTCGAGGCCGCTTCCCGGGGTGCCGAGCGGGTAGTGATGGTGGAGACCGACCGCGCTGCCGTGCGCGCCCTGCAGGACAATGTCAGAAAGCTGGGCTGCGCGAATGTGTCCGTGCAGGGGCAGGATGGGCTAGAATTCGTATTGCGGGATGCAAACAAGTACGATGTGATTTTCCTGGATCCGCCGTTCCAGAAGGATTATCTGCCCGGACTGCTGGAAATCCTGCCCAAACGCCTGAATGAAAACGGCATGGTGTATGTCGAATCGGGCGCCGCGATAGATGTCCCGCCCCCTTGGCAAACGGTCAAATCCGGCAAGGCCGGGCAGGTGCATTATCAGTTATTACAAATTAAATAAATCCACTTTTGTGGGATGAAACGCAAGGAGCCGCGCAGCGAATGACGCAGGCATATCAAGCTGATAGACCAGGAATGAGCGAGCACGCGACACCGCGGTTCGCCCTCAAAATGGATTTAATATGATCAAGGTGGTTTATCCGGGGACATTCGATCCCATCACCCGCGGCCACGAGGATGTCGTGCGGCGTGCGGCCGGATTGTTCGGCGAGGTGATCGTGGCGGTGGCCGAGAGCCGCGCGCAAACCCTGTTCACGCTGGACGAGCGTGTGGAAATCGCGCGTGAAGTATTCGCGGATTTTGCCAATGTGCGCGTGGAAGGTTTCAATGGCCTGCTGATGAACTTCGTACAGGTGCATGATGCGCGGGTGGTATTGCGCGGGCTGCGTGCGGTGTCGGATTTCGAATACGAGTTTCAGCTGGCGGGCATGAATCGCAATTTGTATCCCGAAGTCGAGACGCTGTTCCTGACCCCTGCGGAGCAGTACACGTTCATCTCGGCCACCATGGTGCGCGAAGTCGCGCGCTTCGGCGGCGATGTCAGCAAATTCGTATCGCCCTACGTGATGGAAAAATTGCAGCAAAAATATCAATCACCGCAGAATTAAATCTGCCCCTAACCATTTCGATCAAGGAAGACCAGCATGGCCCTGATGATTACCGATGAATGCATCAACTGCGACGTTTGCGAGCCGGAATGCCCGAACGACGCGATTTCGCAAGGCGACACCGTATACGTCATCGACCCCAACAAATGCACCGAATGCGTGGGCCACTACGATACGCCGCAATGCGTGGAAGTGTGCCCGGTGGACTGCATCCCGCTGAACCCCGAGTTCGTGGAAAGCAAGGAACAGTTGCAGGCCAAGTATGAAAAGCTGATGGCCGCGAAGGGTAAATAGCCTTATTCAAAATTGCAGGAGCGGGCCATGCCCGCTCCTGCATCCAGTCAAGGCTATTTCCAGACACCCCTGATCGGCTGCGCGTCACGGCTCGCGCCCAGCGCGGGCAAACCGTAGAAGTCGAGCAGCGTGCGCAGCACGCTGTAGTGATCGATGCGCTGCATGCTGATACCCTGCTTTACCATCGGTCCCACCCATATCGTGACGACATGATTTTCCGGGCGGAAGTCGTCCTCATCCCAGGTAAGTATCAACAGGCTGTTGTGCCTGAGCGCCCAGGCTGCATATGGCTCGATGCGCATTTTCAACCATTGGTCCGCGGCCTCGAAACTGCCGTCGTGCATATCGTTGTTCTGATCCGGGATGACAAAAGAGACGGTGGGCAGCCTGGAAAAATCCCGGGGGAAATCGGCGAATCGCCTGTTCAGCCCGGCATCCAGGCGCGTGCCTTGCCAGTCAGCCGCTGGATTGTGCTTGCGCTGATATGCACCCGACGCGCAGACCGGATCGCCTGTTTTGGGTAACGATTCGGAATAAGTGGCGAAGCTGAAGCCCGCATCCAGCAGGCTGGATGCAAGATTGTCGCTATTGAACGTATGCGGGCAGGAATCGTCGGTGACGCCCTGCGTGGAACCCGAAAACAGCGCCAGATAGTTCGGCAGGCTGGGATGCGTGACGCCATGGGATTCGGTGAACAGCATGCCGCGCTTCGCCAGCGCGTGGATGTACGAAGCGCGGTTGCGCAAGTCCATGATCTGGGCGTAGCCATGATTCTCCTCGATGACGATCACGACATGATCGGGACGCGGCAGCTGCCCTGCACGGGCAAATGGCGCGGACAGCATGACCAGCAGCGTGATGGCCAGCAGCCGGCACATGGTCATGATCTGGCCGGAGTGCATTAACGACACGGCTATTTTTCCGCATCCTCTATTTGCTTCTTCGACGCCGCAGTTGCATCTTGCACAACCTGATCCACACCCCTGGCCTTTTCAAGCGCTTCACGTTGCGGTGCGGCGATCTTCGGCACGGTCGGTTTGTCGCAGGCGACGAGCATCAGTACAACGGCAAGCAAAATGTATTTCATGTTTCCTCCGATCTGGTAATTCTGCAAAACTGGTAAATTACGTTGGAGCAAGCCCTATCTGAGCAGGTAAACACTCTAGCACGGCAATTACTTCTGGCAAGCCCCGCAGTAAAAGCTGGAGCGCTGCCCTTGCCTGATCTGTTTGATAGTCGCACCGCAGCGGCGGCAGGGTTCGCCTGCCCTGCCATACACCCAGTAAGTCTGCTGGAAGTAGCCGGCTTGCCCCGAGGTGTCGACGAAGTCGCGCAGTGTGCTTCCGCCCAGCCTGATCGCTTCGGCCAGTGTCGCGCGTATTTCTGCAACCAGTCTGGCGCAGCGCGGCTGGCTGAGTTTTCCGGCGGCGAGCTGCGGCCTGATCCCGGCACGGAACAGGGCCTCGTTCGCGTAAATATTGCCCACCCCGACCACGACATGGTTGTCCATGATGCATTGCTTGATGCTGATGCTGCGCCCGCGCGTGGCTTGGTAGAGATAGCGCGCATCGAAATCTTTCTCCAGTGGTTCCGGGCCAAGTGATGCGAGCAGCGGATGAGTCGCCGGATCGCCCTCATGCCACAGCACCGCACCGAAGCGGCGCGGATCGCGCAAACGCATCAGCGTGCCGTTGCTCAGCACCAGGTCGAAATGGTCATGCTTATCCGGCGGCGTGTTTGCAGGCAGGATGCGCAGACTGCCGGACATGCCCAGATGCAGGATCAACGTGCCTTTGCCGCAATCCATCAGCAGGTATTTGGCACGGCGTTTGAGCGAGCTTATGGTCAGTCCGCGCAACAGCCTGGGCAGGTTTTTCGGAACAGGCCAGCGCAGGCTGGCATTGCGGATCACGACGCCCGCAATCCTGAGTCCGGTCAGATGTGCGGCCAGACCGCGCCGCGTGGTCTCGACTTCGGGAAGTTCAGGCATACCCTCTCCCCTAGCCCCTCTCCCACAAGCGGGAGAGGGGAACCGAATTACGCACGGCGGCGCCTCCACCAGAGATAACTTCCCGCACCTGCCAGCAGCAACGGCAAGACCAGCAGAAAGATACCGCTGATGATTTCGAGCTGCGTTTTGCTCAGCTCCAGCTTGCTGTCTTTTGCGGGACGCAATTTCTGCGTGATGAGATGTTCCTCTCCGGCAAGCCAGTTCACCATGTTCAGGCCCAGGTCCACATTGCCGCCGTTGCCGGCAAAGCTGTTGGAGAGGAATGCGCCGTTGCCGACCACCACGATGCGCTGCTCCCTGTTATTGATGTTGCGCTGCAATGCCATTGCGATCACAACGGGGCCGCGGGTGTCATGCCGCTTGTCGAAGCGCAGTTGCGACATTTTGCCTTTCGGCACTTTTCGGCTCACCCAGCCGCGCGGGGCGACTTCCACCAGAACGTGGTGTT